>JBCDHV010000180.1:0-7612 GCA_038749615.1 Bacteroidota bacterium | reverse complement strand
AGCGCCGCCGTCACGACGGCCGCCGGCGTCTGGCGGAGCCCGGTGTAGATGACCTCCATCCCGGCATCGCGCAGGCCGGCGGCGATGACCTTAGCCCCTCGGTCATGCCCGTCGAGCCCAAGCTTGGCAATGAGAACACGGATCATCGGATGTATGAATTGGGATGTATGATGTACGAATTGAAGCCAGACCCAAATCTACAGCTTCCACAGAAGACCCACCCAACAGCCTAACCAACCACTAGCTACGCCCGGATGGCTTCGAGCAGATCGTCTTTCAAGTGGGGGGCATCTTGGAGTTTGATGCGGCCGGCCAGCAGCAGGCGGAGTTCTCGGCGCTGTGCGGCGGCCTCGTACCGCTCTTTTTCCTCATCGGTTTCAGGGATCACCTTGGGGACGGGGATCGGCTGATAGGTCTCGTCCATGGCGACGAACGTGAAGAAGGCCTTGTTGCAAAACCGCCGCTCGCCGGTGCGTGGATTCTCGGCCCAGACGTTGAGTTCGACCTCCATCGACGTGCGAAACGCTCGGTTGAGAACGCCTTCCATGTTGATGATTTCGCCGAGCCGGATGGGCGAGCGGAATTCGACCGTGTCGACGCTGGCTGTGACCGCGATGGTGCCGGCGTGGCGCTGAGCCGTGATGGCCGCGCAGATGTCCATCAGGTGGAGCAACCGCCCCCCCATGAGATTGCCGAGCGGGTTCGTGTCGTTGGGCAACACGTACTCCGTCATGGTGCAGCGTGAGGAACTGACTGTTTTGTCCATATACGAGTTGAGATGTTGGATTTTTTGTGCGTGATTAAACCTGACGGGTAACCTAGGAGTGAGCCTACGCACGCATCATACAGCCGGAGACGCATGGGCGAAATCATTCCAACGGAAATCACACAGCCCGAGCGGTCTCTCTGAACTTTACCTTTTGCTTTGGCGTTTCGGTGCGCTGAACGCTCCTCCACCCCTGCAACCTACTCGCCGTCATGGACGAGGCTCGCAGCCGGCTTTTCATTTTCAGCCTTCTAGTCGCCACAGTGATTGGGCTCCTCGGAGCACGGCTGGTGGTCCTTCAACTCATCGAGACCGATGAGTATGCCGAGGAATCGGAGAAGAACAGCGTGCAGCCTCGGCGGATGTTGCCGGCACGCGGCTTGGTTTACGACCGAAACGGCGCGCTGATGGTCTCGAACGAGCAGACGTACAGCGTGACGCTGACGCCTCGCTTCTTCGACATGGACAAGCTGCCGATGCTGGCCGAGTTGCTCGACTTGCCGGACTCGACGGTCGTTGCCAAGATCAAGGACGCCCGGGCATGGAGCGCCTACAAGCCGAGCACCATCTTCTCGGACATCCCGTTCGAGACGTTTAGCCACCTCCAGGAATCGCAGTTCAGACTGCCGGGCGTCAACTTCGTGGTAGACGAGAAGCGATCTTACCACAGCGCGGCACGGGCGGCTCATGCTCTCGGCTACATCGGCGAGATTTCCAGCCGGCAGCTCGACACCCGCCGCGAAGCCGGCTAT
Source organism: Bacteroidota bacterium (assembly GCA_038749615.1). GTDB lineage: Bacteria > Bacteroidota > Rhodothermia > Rhodothermales > DATKEJ01 > JBCDHV01. Next base: position 6,094 of record JBCDHV010000180.1, on the reverse strand, counting down.
CGCATGGGCGACAAGATCGGCAAGACCGGCATCGAGGCGGTCTACGAGCCGCATCTCCGCGGCGACGCCGGGCAGCGGTTCATGCTCGTCAACGTCCACGGCCAAGAGGTCAAATCCTGGCGCGAAGGCACGCAGGACGTGCCGCCCAAGAGCGGGTACGATCTCGTCCTGGGCATCGACGCGCAGCTTCAGGCCGTGGCCGAGTCGCTCTTCGTCAACAAGCGCGGCGGGGCCGTCGCGATGGACCCGAACACGGGCGAAATCCTTGCCCTGGTGAGCGCGCCCGACTACAACCCGGCCCTGCTCGCCGGCACCATCGACGACCGCGTGTGGTCTGGGATGAACCAAGACGAGAACAAGCCGCTCTACAACCGCGCCACGCTCAGCATGCAGCCGCCGGGGTCGACGTGGAAGCCGTTCATGTCACTCGTTGGGTTGCAAGAAGGCGTCATTTCGCCGGAAACCCGGATCCATTGCAGCGGAGGCTTCCACTTTGGCCGCTACTACAAATGCATGGGCGCGCATGGCTCGCTGACCGTCGCAGACGCCATCAAGAAGTCGTGCAATACGTTTTACTACACGATCATGAGCCGCATGAAGCTCGACCGCTGGGCCGATTGGGCACGGGCGTTCGGCTTCGGTAAGGACGTACCGACGGACATTCCTGAGCAGTCCCGCGGCTTGATCCCAGACTCGACCTACTTCAACCGGATCATCGGGGAAGGCCGGTGGAATCTCAGCTCCATCGCCAAGCCCATTCTCGGAATCGGCCAGGGCAACATGGGCGTGACGCCGCTGCAATTGGCCCGCTACGTGTCGGCCGTGGCCAACGGCGGGACGCTTCACGCGCCCCACCTGATCCGCGAGATGGTCGACCCCGAAACGGGCGAACGGTACACGCCGGAGCTGCCGGCCTCCGTGCAGATTCCCGTCGACGATGTCTACTGGCCCGTGGTGCAAGAAGGCATGCGGCGGATGGCGATGGAGAACAACGCCTCAGCCCGCTGGGACGATGTCGTGGTGGCCGGCAAGACCGGGACGGCGCAGAACCCGCACGGGGAAGACCATGCCTGGTTCGTGAGCTATGCTCCGTTCGATGATCCACAGATCGTGGTAGCGGTCTTCGTTGAGAACGGGGGCTACGGGTCCAGCGTAGCCGCTCCGATTGGCGGGCTGATGCTCGAACAGTACATCGACGGCACCACAGACAAACACCCAGCCTTCGTCCGCCGGCGCGCCATGACCAACGGCAGCGAAGGGCTCAACCCAGAGGACTGGGACCGCTGGCACCCCCCGACGGCCGACGAGATCTTCGGCCCACGGGAGAGCCTCCGCAAAAGCATCGCAGAGGCCGGCGAGGACGAGACGCCGGTCGTTCAGACATCTGGTCAGTAAGCCGCCGCCTCCCCACCACCTCTGTCCGGAGCCATGAACAAACCCTGGTACCAGCGCCTCGACTACATCGTCATCTTTGCGTGGGCGAGTCTCGTGGCGCTTGGGCTGACGGCAATCTACAGCTCGACGCACGGGCCGGCCTCCATCTACCTGCTCGATACGGTCCAGCAGAACTTCACTCGGCAATTGCAGTGGGTGGTGCTGAGTGTGATCGCCATTTGCGTGCTGCTCGCGATTCCGTCGCGCGTGTACCAGAGCGGGGCCTATGCGGCCTACGGGATCAGCCTGCTCATGCTGATCGGGGCGTTGATGTTTGGCCGGGAAATCAACGGGGCAAAGTCGTGGTTGCCAATTGGACCTTTTAGCCTTCAGGTTTCGGAAGTCGCAAAAGTGGGGACCGTACTCGCACTCGCCCAGCTCTACACGCAGCAGCGCAACGAGACGAACAAACTCAAGAGCGCCCTGATCGCCGCCGGCCTCACGCTCGTGCCGGCGGCGTTGATCGTCCTCCAAAACGACACGGGGACGGCGCTCGTCTTCCTCGCCTTGTTGCCCGTCATCCTGTTCTGGAGCGGCATTCCGCTCCCCACGGTAGGGCTGATCGTATCGCCGGCCGTGGCGGGGTACTTGGCGATTGTGTACTGGCCGGCAGCGATCGTCTACACCGTGCTCGTAGCCGGACTGCTCGGCTGGGCGGCCCGGAGCAAGATCATGGGACTGCTCGGGTTGGGGCTCAACGGCGCGACGGTGGCCGTGGCCGTGGTGGCACTCACGAAGATCTTGCAGCCCCACCAGGCGGCCCGGATCGCCTCGTTCGTCGATCCCGAGAAGTACCGGCTTACGAGCGGGTTTCACATCATCCAATCGCGCGCGGCCATTGGTTCGGGTGGGCTGACCGGGAAGGGTTTCATGAACGGGACACAGACGCAGATGGCGTTCGTCCCGGAGCAGTCAACCGACTTCATCTTCAGCGTGATCGGTGAGGAATTCGGGTTCATCGGTAGCATTAGCGTGCTGATTTTGTTCGCGTTCCTGATCATCCGGCTCATCAGCGACGGCGTGAGCACGCGGCACCCGTTCCCGAGCATGTTCGCCGCCGGCGTGACGGGCATCTTCTTCGCCCACGTCCTGATCAACATCGGCATGGCGACGGGCGTGATGCCGGTGATCGGTATTCCACTGCCGTTCATGTCGTACGGAGGCTCTGCGCTCCTGGCCAACTCGTTGCTCATCGGGGTCGCGCTGAACCTCCACATGCGCCGCGACGAATTCCCCCGCTACGGGTAAGCCGGCCTTCGTTCGAAAGGGGTGGAGATGGCATCTTCCGAAGATGGCATCTCCACCCCTTTGGGCGCGCTAGCATGCGGTATAGTCTAGCTCCTCGCAACGTTCTACCGCCTCCTCTGCCGAGGCTGTTTGATGACCCGCCGTACGTTTTTGCTCGGAGCTGCCGGCGTCACCGTCGCCTCAATAGGTGGAACAGCCATTGCCTCGTCTATGCTTGCTCCCTCTGCCCCTGGGCCTGCCTGGCCGGCTGAACCCATCGCTCTCGGGTCGATCACGGTCCGCCCGATCCGAACAGGCAGCGTTGCCGTGAAGCGCGTGCACCAGGCGTACGGCGGGCCTGTTTCCCTAGTGTTTCCTGCCCTCGTTGTCGATCCGCGCTGGACGCCCTGGCTGCCCATCACGTGCTGGCTCATCGAGCATCCCGACGGACCGATCATGGTCGACACCGGCGAGACGGCCAAGGTGCATGAGGCCGGTTACTTCGGTTGCGATGCCGGCGTGCAGTTTGTTTATGAGCGGCTGCTCAGGTTCGACGTGCCGGCTCCGCTGGAAGTGGGCGCGCAGCTTCGCGAGCTCGGTATTCCACCCGAGGAGATCGGTACCGTCGCGCTGACGCATCTCCATTCCGACCATGCCGGCGGGCTTCACCACTTCCCCAACGCTACGTTTTACACGTCCCAGCAAGAAGCGGTACGGCCTCCACAGGGTGCGCTACCGTGCCGGTGGCCGGCTGGCTTCCGCCCGACACCTGTCGAGTACTCCGATGGACCTTGGGGGGCGTTTCCCACCAGCAAGGCACTCACTCAAGACGGCCGCGTCCGGCTCATCCCGACGCCGGGACATACGTGGGGGCATCAATCGGTACTCGTCGAAGAAAACGGCCAGTTCGTCCTGCTGGCCGGTGATGCCTCGTTTTCCCGTGCTCAGGTAGACGAGCGCGTTGTGGCCGGCATCTGTGAGCGGCCTCGGAAGGCTCGCTACACTCTGGATCTCATCGCTGAACACTTGCAAGCCTTCCCGGACACCGCCTACCTGGCGAGTCATGCCGCGGAGAACTTAGAGCCGTATAGCGCCAAACAACAATAACGGATGGGTAGCACCAGAAGCTGCAACAGCCGGCTTCAAGAGATGACATCGTCGCGCCTTCCCGCAACGATGATCGTCTGCCAGCCGAAAAGGTTCGGGGCGAACCGAGCAGCGGCCCGGTCGAGCCCAGAGGTAAAACGCTTGGGCAGCTTTGCACGGAGGAATCCGCTTATCGGAACGACAGCTCCAGCAACGTGGTGAAGCACCTTCAGTTCAGGTGCTTCTTTGAGGAGATACCTGGGCGCAGAGTCGAAGGAAAAAAACCGCAGGTGGGTAGCGTCCATGATGCCAAATTCCTCGTACTCGAACCGGCCACGGGCAAACCTCAGCCGATATCGCCAATTGAGTACGTTCGGCACGGCAATGACCAGCCGGCCTCCTGGCTTGAGCAGCGAGACCAACTTCCGGACGACAGCCGCGGGGTAGGCGATATGCTCCAGCACGTGCGACAAAAGAATCACGTCGTACTGTGTCTGGGCAACCGGCAAGGGTAAGGGCTCCGTTGCGACATCGGCTACCCAACAGTCGTCCATGAACCGTATAGCCTGATCACGCTCGGATGGGGACACGGTGAGCCCGTGGATTTGGATACCCGGCAGAGTATCGGCCAGATATTCCGCGTTTGTCCCAGCTCCACACCCTACATCCAGCAAGTGCTGTGTCCCCTTCGGGACAAACTGAAGGACCTGCCGATTTACTCGGTTTGAGTAGACTCTCGGGGCCAAGGAGTCATCAGTCACACTAGAGCTAGCGTGGTCAGAACCCTCCTTGACAAGCGCTTTAGAACTCATCTCGCAAATCTGCTCACAGGGACGTTTATCTCGGCGCTTAGTATAGCAGACACAGGTGATTGTACCGAAGAAAATCCGCCAAAATGCCTGCAACGTGTCTGTCTCCAAACGCAGACGGGGACTGCCTAACCCAAAGGCTCTCCGCGTATATTCCCGCGCTTCTCCCCCCAGCGGTCCCACACCCACCACCACCTTCCCATGATGGACTTCACCTGGGTCTCCGACCCGAATGCGTGGCTCGCGCTCGTCACGCTGACTGTGCTCGAAATCGTCCTCGGCATCGACAACATCGTGTTCATCTCGATCCTTACGGGCAAACTGCCCAAGGAGCAACAGGGACGGGCCCAGTTCATCGGATTGGCGATGGCCATGCTAGGCCGGATCCTCCTTTTGCTTTCGATCAGTTGGGTCATGGGCCTGACCGAACCGCTCTTCGAACTCGCGGGCCGGCCGTTCTCTGGGCGCGATCTGATTCTCTTCTTTGGTGGCCTCTTCCTGGTCTACAAGGCGACGAAGGAGATTCACCACAAGCTCGAAGGAGAGGCTGAAGCCACGTCAACCAAGGGTGCAGCGACGTTCGGCAACGTCCTGTTCCAGATCTTCCTGCTCGACCTCGTGTTTTCGCTCGACAGCGTGATCACAGCCGTCGGCATGGCCGAGCAGGTGTCTGTCATGATCATTGCCATCGTCATCGCAATTGGGATCATGATGATCTCAGCGAAGTCAGTCTCTACCTTCATCAACAAGCATCCCACCGTGAAAATGCTGGCGCTCGCGTTCCTGCTGCTCATCGGCATGGTGCTCATGGCCGAGGGCTTCGGGCAGCACATCCCGAAAGGCTACATCTACGCCGCGATGGGCTTCTCGATCTTCGTCGAATTCCTCAACCTGCGCGCCAAAGGCTCCAAGCCTCCGGTCAAACTCCGCGAACAGCCAAGCCTGTAACTCCACATGCCGGCCACCCCAAAACGCATCGAAATCGACGACGCGGCCCAGACGCTGACGATTACCTGGGCCGATGGCCTGAAGGCTCCGCTCCCGCTCGACGCGCTGCGCAAGGCATGCCCATGCGCGCAATGTGCCGGCGGGCATGCCAACATGGGCTTCGAGGTAGAACCCGAGCTGTTTCAACTCCCCACACTTCAACGGCACGAGGTCAAACAGGTAGAACCGGTCGGGCACTACGCCCTCCGCATTCACTGGAGCGATGGTCACAACTCCGGCATCTACGCCTGGGAACGCCTCCGGCAATGGAGCGAGTGGGTTTGAGGATGAAGGATACAGGACGAAGGATGAAGGACAAGATGTAGCTGGTTGGCGAACGCAAAAAGGAGAGTTTGTTCGGGGTGTCCCGGTACATACTTTCATCCGTCCCCCAGCGAAGCCCTTCATCCTGTATCCTTCACCCTCATGCCGTTACGAGATCACATCCCCGTGCCGTCTGAGCCGGCTGTGCGGTGGCGAGGAGCCAACGTGTCTCGGCTGGAGAATTTGAGCGACATCGTCTTTGCGTTTGCGTTGACGTTGCTCGTCGT
>JBCDHV010000179.1:0-7630 GCA_038749615.1 Bacteroidota bacterium | reverse complement strand
CGGAGTCTGTGGGAGCGAAGCGGCGGACAAACGTGAGATGCAACGACGACACGCCCTCTGCCCGTGCCTTCTCATACGCCGCGTTCCCAACGTCGTACTGGTGAAGGGAATTTGGGCCTTTCATGGCGTGGTTGCCGCCAATTTTGACGAGTGCGCGGTCCGTTTGAGGATCGAAGCCGGCGCTTGTCAATCCCTGGTGAAACGCGCCGATGAGATGATCGATGCGTAACACGTTCGAGTCCCAGTAGCGTCGCTGGGCGTATGCCTCGTAAATCGTCATGGAGCGGCGCACGTGTTCTTCCACCTCGGCCGCACGTGGGGCCACCTCGCCAGCGAGTTCGAAGAAGTGGGCAATGGCATCCGATCTCAAAAACTCAATGGCTAGCCGGTCGAGGTCTGGATTGTCTCGGTGCGTTCCATCGACGTCAGCTGCGATGTAGTAGGCAAGCGAATCGCGCGCCTGCCGGTACGCCGGCTCAATGCGTGCCTGTTCTGTTTCGGGAACGTGCTCCCACGCATAATCGAGTAACATCAGCCCACCGTAGAGAAATTCCTGATCGATCCCGACGAGTGTCCAGTCGCGTTCTAGCGCGGTCTCTAGAAATTGCGCGTCTGACCGGTAGCTGAAGAAGGGAATGGGCGGCAGTTGATCTCCATCGTCAAACTCGACGGAGTACGCCGCATTCATCCGCCGCACAGCCTCAATGGCCCCCTCTCGCCCCGAGGCACGTTCGGCCAGTACCTGCGCGGAAATCGGCCCCACCTCCAGCACGAAAAACGCCGCGCCGGCCTCGTCGTACAAGCGAACGAAGGCATCCGTGAACTCGGAAATGACCCGAGAACCATGAAATTCCCCGAGTAGGACGAACGTATTCTCGTTGGCCTCGTGCTCCAGAAACGCCCCGCCGTCTCCTGTGAACGCATGGCCCTCAATCTGAGCGTACGTCGTGTACGGGGCCAGGGCGGTGGCATCGAGTGCCGGCTTTTCGGCAGATTGCGCGGCGGTGAGTACCGGCAGCGAGAAGAGAGAAAGGACTAGGAGAGGAGTGTATCGGAACGGCATGGCACTGGTGAATTACGAGTCATAAGCGCCTGAATTTATGATGCTTCCGTACCCGTTTCCGAGTCCAAACTGGCTGCCCCTCTACCAGAAATGGCAGGTCTCCCTGTCAGCCTGTCCGGTTTTCCTGGGTGGTATGCTTTTCGTAACCAAAGGCATCAGATGCGGGCAACAAAAATCCCAGCCCACCAGCCCACCCATCCAACTGCCCACCAACGATCATGAATCTCCAGAAATTTACGCTCAAGGCGCAGGAGGCCGTTCAGAACGCGGTGCAGCTTGCTGCCTCCTACACCCATCAGGGACTCGAACCGGCGCACGTCCTCAAGGCGATGCTTGCCGAGGCGGACAACGTCGCCGGCACGATCCTGCAGAAAATCGGCGCGAATGCCGGCGTGGTCGATCAGAGCATCACGGCCGCGCTCGACAAGCTTCCAAAGGTCTCGGGGGCTAGCGTCAGTGGCCAATACATCGGGCAAGACCTCAATAAAGTGTTCGACCGGGCGCTCGCTGAGGCCGAGTTGCTAGGCGATGAATACGTTTCCAGCGAGCACCTGTTGATTGCGCTCGCCGAGAGCAAAGGGGCCGTTGGCCGGGCGCTTCAGGACCAGGGCGTCACGAAAAACGCGATCCTGAAAATCCTGAAAGACGTGCGTGGCAACCAGCGCGTCACCGACCAGCACGCCGAGAGCCGGTACCAATCCCTCGAACGCTACACGCGGGACCTGAATACGCTGGCCCGGAAAGGCAAAGTCGACCCGGTCATCGGGCGGGACGAGGAGATCCGGCGGGTGCTGCAAATTCTATCGCGGCGTACCAAGAACAACCCTGTGCTCGTCGGCCAGCCTGGCGTCGGGAAAACCGCGATTGCCGAGGGCCTGGCGATCCGCATCGTCCAGGGCGACGTGCCGGACAACTTGAAGGACCGCCGCATCATGGCGCTCGACATGGGCGCGCTGGTGGCCGGTGCAAAGTACCGAGGTGAGTTCGAGGACCGGCTGAAAGCCGTCGTCAAGGAAGTCGCCGAGTCTGACGGCCAGATCATCCTGTTCATCGACGAGATGCACACGCTCGTCGGAGCCGGCGCGGCCGAGGGTGCGATGGATGCCGCCAATATCCTGAAGCCGGCGCTCGCGCGTGGTGAACTCCGCGCCATCGGGGCGACGACGCTGAACGAGTACCAGAAGTACATCGAAAAGGACAAGGCGCTCGAACGGCGCTTCCAAATGGTGATGGTCGATGAGCCGTCCGTCGAAGACACCGTGTCGATTCTGCGCGGCCTCAAGGAGCGCTACGAAGTGCACCACGGGATTCGCATCACCGATGCCGCGCTCGTGGCCGCAGCCGGCTTGAGCGACCGCTACATCACCGCGCGGTTCTTGCCGGATAAAGCCATCGACCTCGTCGATGAGGCCGCGGCCCGCTTGCGCATCGAAATTGCCTCGATGCCGGAAGCGCTCGACCAGCTCGAACGTCAGATCCGCCAGCTCGAAATCGAACGGGAGGCCATCAAGCGCGAAGGCGACAATGTGAAACTCGTCCCCATTGAAGAACAGCTGGCTAACCTGAACGAGGAGCGTACGCGCCTCCGTGCCCAGTGGCAACAGGAGAAAGAACTGATTGAGCGGTTGCAGACGGCCAAAGAAGACATCGAGACCTTCCGCTTCGAAGCCGAGACGCTGGAACGCGAAGGCGATTTCGCCCGAGTAGCGGAAATCCGCTATGGAGAAATTCCCAAGATCGAGACGGAAATCGAGGCCGTGAACGCCGAGCTGGAGCAGGTCCAAGCCGGCGGCGCGATGCTGAAGGAAGAAGTCGACGCCGAGGACATCGCCGACATCGTTTCGCGGTGGACGGGCGTTCCGGTGTCTCGGATGCTGGAGAGCGAGCGCGAGAAGCTGCTTCGCCTCGAAGACGAGTTGCACCGGCGCGTCGTGGGCCAGGACGAAGCCGTTTCTGCCGTCGCCGATGCCGTGCGGCGCGGGCGCGCCGGCTTGCAAGACGCCAACCGGCCCATCGGCTCGTTCCTGTTTTTGGGCACGACCGGCGTCGGGAAAACCGAGTTGGCGCGTGCGCTCGCCGAGTTCTTGTTCAACGATGACGATGCAATGGTGCGCATCGACATGAGCGAGTACCAGGAGCGGCACACCGTGAGCCGGCTGATCGGCGCGCCTCCCGGCTATGTGGGCTACGATGAAGGCGGCCAGTTGACGGAAGCCGTCCGCCGCCGGCCGTACACGGTCGTCTTGCTCGACGAGATCGAGAAGGCCCACTCCGAGGTCTTCAACATCCTCTTGCAAGTCCTTGATGATGGCCGGCTGACCGACAGCAAAGGCCGGGTCGTAGACTTCAAGAACACGATCGTCGTCATGACCAGCAACCTCGGCTCGGACGTCATCCGCAGCCGGATGGATGCGCTCGACGGCGAGCTGACCGACAAGGCCAGCGAGGTGCTTCAGAACGAGATCCTCAGTCTCCTGAAACAGCGGCTCCGCCCCGAATTCCTCAACCGGATCGACGAAGTCGTCATGTTCCACCCGCTCAGCCAGTCGGACATCCGGCAGATCGTCGAATTGCAGTTCGAGCGCATCCGGCAGCTAGCGCTCAAAAGCCAGCGGCTCGACGTGCAACTCACAGACCGAGCGATGGATTGGCTAGCCGAGAAAGGCTTCGACCCGGTCTTCGGCGCGCGTCCCCTCAAGCGCGTGCTGCAACGCGAGATCGCGAACAAGCTGGCCCAGGAAATCCTGAGCGGCTGGCTCACCGAAGGCGACACGATCCGGATCGACCTCGCCCCGGATCAATCCGGCCTCGCGTTCGAGACGATTGGCGTGACCGCATGAGCGATGGGGTCCGACCCCGCCCGGGGGCGGACCCCTCAGTGCTTCTAGCTTGGCAGCATCGAGATCCAGCGTTTCACGTCGGCGGCGGTACGGGCTGGCGCCTCCTCCATCGGAACGTGCCCGAGACCGGGGTAGACGATCAGTGAGTCGTTGGGGAGCACCTCGGCAAAGGCATCCGCGTAGGCCGGCGGAATCCACGTGTCCTGCCCGCCCCAGAGAATGAGCGTGGGAGTCAAGAGCGTACGGAGACTATCAAAGCGGTATGCTGAGCGGGTCCGGGCGCGGTCGATAAATGCCTGCCGGTTGCCGGCACGCCGCTGAAGCGCGAGGTAGCGGTCGACGAGTGCCGGCGTCACCTGGCTGTCGTCGGCAAACACATCCCGGAGACTCTCCTCGACCAGAAACCGCGGCGAAGCGTGCCGCACGAGCGGCGCAAGTAAGGGAGAACGCGCCAGTCGAAACACGAAGGGCGTCGTGTCCCCAAAGGCCGTGTCCGCCGAGTCGCCACGGGCCGGGTCGTAGCCCGACGGATCGAGAAGCACCAGGCCCCGTACCTCCTCTGGACGCGCCAGCGCATAGCGCCACGCAACGTGCCCTCCGAGCGAGTTGCCGGCTAGCACGAACCGCTCGACGCCGAGCGCATCCAGCAAGGCCGCTGCCGCATCGACGTACGTCCCGATGCGGTAGTCGCGCTCTGGGTGCGGCCCGGTGAGCCCAAAGCCGGCCAGATCGAACCGCACGACCCGGAAGGAATCCTGCAACGCCTCAGCCCATCCGTCCCACGCATGCAGCGACGCTCCTGTGCCATGCAGTAGCACAACGGCCGGCCCAGTGCCCTCGTCGCGAACATGCACGCGCAGGCCGCTGGCGTCCACGAACGCCGAGGCAGGATCCGCAGCGTAGCGTGCCTCGACGGCAGCCGGCTCCAGATCGGTACGGATAAAGGTGGCCGCCGCGCCGGCGAGCAGCAGGACGAGGAGGACGATGACAGCGTTGGCGGGGCGCATGGGAGAGGCTGTTCGGTGTTGGGGAGATGCCATGTCCCGGACATGGCAAGTCGGGTACGTCCACGGCGCCGATTGGGTTGAGAACAGCGCGGCAGGCCGCGAATCTGCGACATACGTTCAATAAGACACCGATGTCCCGGACATGGCATGTCCCCAACATCGTACTATCTTCTGGAACGTGCTCACCAGAACTGATTTCGTCATGCCCTCCGCTCTCTCCATCTGGCAACAGCTCTTCCAGACGCAGGCGCTCGTTCAGTACTTCGAAGGCGTCTTCTCACGCATCGGGGTCGAGGTGACGGATACGGGGGAGACACTCACCGTACGCCACGAGGGGGCTACGGTGTCGTTTCATCCAGGGCTGCAGACCGGAGTCGACTTCATCGTGCCGCTCTCCTCTGAGCAGATCGATCTATTGGCGCACTACACGGAAGACGGGCGTATCGACGCGCAGGAGTCGTGGCGGATCGTGCGGGCGATGTTCACGCCGATGACGCAGGCCACCCTGGCACACCCGGTCTTTGCAGGGCGCACGCTTCGGCGGATCGCGGGGGCTGAGGATCTGATCCATGTCCGGCTGCTCAGCCCTGGCCCGGAGCCGGCTGCAGAGCACACGCTGGCGTATACCGCCGGCCAGTGGATCGTCACGCCTGGGCTGCTCGGCAAACCGATGCGCACCTACTCGCTCACGCCGGAGCAAGCGCTCGACTACCAACGGCGCGTCTACTCGGCCATGCAAAAAGACTCGGCCATCGGCTGGACGCGCTTTGCCGCCTGGTACCGCCGGTGGCGAGTGAACGTGTCCGCATGAATGGACCGACGCGGCTGGACGATCAGAGGTTCATCCGCAGCGCCACGACGATCAGGACGACGCCAACGACCCGGCGAAATACGGTTTCCGACAGGTTGACGTGGAGCCGGTTGCCGAGGTAGAGCCCAGCCAGCAATCCAGGTACGGCAACGCCGGCCAGCAGAAACGTCTGGCTGTCGACGAGGCCCGTGCCGGCATAAGCAATCGTGCGGACGACGGCCGCGGCAAAGAATATCGGCACCAGAACCTGACGGAACGCTCGCTTCGCGTATTGCCGGCCAAACTGCCAGATGATGGGCGGGCCGCTGATGCCGGCGAGGCCACCGAACACACCACCCAGCAGCGTCATGGCGTGATCGAGCCGGGAGGCCTTGGCCGGCAAGTGCTCCTCTCGCCCTCCACCACCGATTCCAAGGACGAACCACACACCCAGCCCAAGCACGAACCACCCGAGGACCCTCCGGAAGGTTTCTGCCGGCACGGCGTCTAGAAACAGCGCGCCCACGATGGCTCCAACGCTGATCGAAACGCCCAACGGGAGCCAGTACCGTAGCGTCCGGCCTTCCGTGTCAACGCGCAACAGCAACCCGCCCGCTAGCAAATCCAGCAGCGAACTCGCCGGCACCAGCGTCTTGGGCTCGATCAGCAACGATCCCAGCGCGATGAAGACAATCGATGGACCAAAGCCGGTGGTCGCTTTCAGCGTAAACGCCAGCAACGCGATGCCAGCGAGCAGCCACAGAGTTGGCTCCACGTATTACTCCGTGGGAGGCCGGGTCACTCCATGGGTGGCCGGGCGATGAAGAGGATCGTCGTGCCACCCAGGGCCAACATGGCGGGGATCACGTAGAAGATCGGGTCTTGCCCGGTGATCACGATGTACAGGGCAGCAGCCGTGGCGAGGGCAATCTCGAAAGCTCCTCCGAGGCGCAGCACGCGGCGTGTTTGTTCGTTCATGGAGATACGGGTGTAGGCGTGAGCCGGCGAAGGTGGAAATCCATTCTCAGGAAATGGCATCTCCTGAAGATCGGCTACCGGCCGTGAGCTTCGCAAAACGACCAGCCGCTGCTGTCCGCCGGCCGAGGGGGGGTCGATTCGATGAACTCCACGGCCTCGTCGATCTCGTCGGTCACCATCAGCAATTCCGAGTACGGCCGGCCTGTCGAGAGCTCCTGAAGCAGCGGGAAGACTGGGAAGGTTTCGGTCCAAAACCGCTTGTTGAAGAACACCATCGGGCTGGACTCTCCGAGGGTCTGGTAGTGATTCTGCGTCGCGTCCTGAAAGACTTCCTGCAACGTCCCTGCGCTACCAGGCGCAAACACGATCCCGTACCGGGCAACACTCACCAGGCCGTCCTCGCGCAAGCTGTTGTCGAAGTACTTGGCGATGTGCGTGGCAAACGGGTTCGGCGGTTCGTGGCCGTAGTGCCAGGTCGGGATGCTGAGGCTTTCGTGCCGGGTGCCGGCGGGCGGATAGAGATCACGTACCTCGAAGGCTTTCGACAGCCAATCGAGGTCCTGATAATGTGGGGCAATCGTCAAATGACGAATGGCCGCTTCGAGGTCTGCATCGTCCCGGTCTGCGAACCACGTGCCGAGGTGCGTCGCTTCCATCGCTCCGGGGCCGCCCCCGCTGACCATGAAGAAGCCAGCACGCGTCAAGCTGCGGGCCAGGCGCGCAACGCCGGCGTATGGCTCGGCGCTCCGAAGCAGGCTGTGCCCGCCCATCACGGCCACAACGCGCTTGTCGCCTTCTTTCACGAGGTCATCGCAGGCCTCGCTGATCGAGTAATCATGTAGCCGGCGGGCCAACCCTTCGAGCATGGTCGAGGGATTCATCTGCCCACTGTCGAGCCAGTGCTGGTACACGCGCGCATCGAACGTGTCGCAGTAGGTCTGGGGATCAGTGG
>JBCDHV010000178.1:0-7645 GCA_038749615.1 Bacteroidota bacterium | reverse complement strand
CCGTGCCAGACGGGTACCGCGCCGAGCTCTCGCGCTTGATCGAACCCTTTGGTCATCTCGTCCTTGGTGACGTTCAGCCGCTGAGCAAACAGCACCGACACGTCCGAGGCTACGTCGTGATAGCTGAGTTCGGCATTGTCGAAGTCGAGCACCTGGGCCCGGTCGAGGGCTTTCTGCACGAACTCGGTGGCCTCGCCCGTGCGCTGCATCGTGGGGCGCAACTCGCGCTCGACCCGCTTGCCTGCATCGGCTCCCCACCGCTTGAACACGTGCAGCAGGGCGCTGTCTTCGTGCACTTCGCCCTTGGCGTAGACGATGTACCAGCCGGCACACAGCCCGACCATCACCGCAGAAAACACGATGGCCTCCCAGCCCATGTAAAAGATGAGCGCCGCCGAGGTCACCATGCCGAAGATCTGCATCCACGGGTAGAGCGGCGACCGGTAGCCAGGGTCATAGCTCTTGATCCGGCTCTCGCGCATGACTATCACGCACACGTGCAGCAGCACGAAGATCAACAACTGGAAAGCGCTAGCCAGCTTTGCGATGCCCTCTTCATCGAGGAGCAAAATGAAAAACACCATGAGCGCCGTCGTCATCACGATGGCGAGTGTGGGCGTCTGGTAGCGGCCGAGTTGGGCGAGCCGGCGCGGGACGAGGCGGTCGCGCCCCATTGCAAAGGGATACCGCGACGACGCCATCAGGCCGGCATTGCCCGTCGACGCAAACGCCGCAACGGCGCTCACGACGATCAGGATCAAGCCGGTTTGGCCCGGCAGCCATTCGAACATGCGGCCGGCCGCCGTTGCCACAGGCGTCAAGTCCGAGACGAACTCATCAACGGGGATGATGGCCGTCATGATGAACACACCGACCACGTAGATGAGGCTCGTCGAGATCAACGAGAGCGCCATGCCCAAGGGAATCGTCCGGCTCGGGTTGCGGACTTCTTCGGCTACGCTCGCTACCTTGGTCAGGCCGGCGTAGGAGACAAACACGAAGCCCACCGTACCGAGGATGCCGGCCAGCCCCGTGGGCGCGAAGGGCGTAAACCGACTGTCGATGACCTGCCCATAGTCGAGGTGAACCACCGAGCGCGCCCCTTCGAACAGAAACAGCAGCAAGACCCCGACGAGGATGCTCACCAGAAAGCGCTGCAACCGAGTGGTTTCCTTGGCCCCGACGATGTTCAAGACGGCGAAGAAAACCGTCAGGACCACGGCCACGGTCTCGACATCGAAGTCGATGAACAACGACGCGTACGCCCCGATGCCCACCAACGCAAACGCTGTTTTGAGCGTCAGCGCGATGTACGTCCCGAGCCCACCCACCGTGCCAGCTGCCGGCCCGAGCGCACGCGTAATGAAGTAATACGCACCGCCCGACTTCGGCATGGCCGTCGTCAACTCCGCCACGCTGAGCATCGCCGGCATGATGAGCACGCCTGCCAACAAGTACGCTAGCCCTACGGCAGGGCCGGCTTTCGCGGCAGCTAGACCCGGCAACAGAAAAAAGCCGGAGCTGAACATAGCCCCGGTGCTGACGGCGTACACATCAAACAGTCCAAGCTCTTTCTTGAGCTTTCCACGCATGGGGTTTGGTGGTTAGGCGGTGGGTGGTTGGGTGGCATGACACTCCGCGAACCTCGCGTTGTTCTGCCACCCAACTACCCAACGGCCAAACCAGAAACCGTCATGCTGCTTCGGCAACGACGTAGGCGTCTTCCGCCTCGCCCTCGGGGCCGTCGACGACCTCCGGTGAGGTGCGGAGCAAGCTGTAGCCGATGACGCCGGCTACGAAGGACGCCGCGAGAATGCCCATCTTGGCTAGATCGAGCTGGTCAGAGCCGGCGAAGGCCAAGTTGGCGATGAAAATGGCCATCGTGAAGCCGATACCGGTCAGGAACGATACGCCCAAAATGTGCCGCCACGTCACGCCTACCGGCAGACTGGCAATCTTCATCTTGACCGCGATCCAGGCAAACCCGAAGACCCCAACGGGCTTTCCGACGAGTAGGCCGAGCAGGACACCCAGCGACACGGGCGTCACGACGGCCCCTCCTCCGGCCCCGAACGCGACGCCGGCATTAGCCAGCGCGAAGATCGGCATGATGGCAAAGGCCACAACACCATGCAGGCTATGCTCCAGCCGTGCCAGTGGGGCTTCAGCATCCTCACAGGTCTGCTCTAGCATCGAAATAGCGTCGCGCTGCCGGTGCGTGAGTTTGGTCTGTTCGCCCTTGATCGAGCCGGCGAAATTCGCCAACAGCTTCTTGCCCTTCTGGAGAAACTCTTCTGCATCAATCACCCGTGTGGCCGGGATCGTTGTGGCGAGCAGGACGCCGGCAATCGTGGCGTGAACGCCCGATTTCAGGAAGGCTAGCCAGAGCAGGGTGCCCAGAATGGCGTACACCGAGGTCTGCCGGACGCCGGCCTTGTTGAGGCCCATCAAGAGCACGTAGAGGCCGGCGGCAGCACCAAGCGCCACCCACGAGAGTTTCGCGGTGTAGAACAGGGCAATGACCAAGACGGCACCGAGGTCATCGACGATCGCGAGCGCGGTCAGGAAAATCTTGAGCGCAACCGGCACGCGCTTCCCGAGAATCGCCAAGACCCCGAGAGCGAATGCGATGTCCGTGGCCATCGGAATGCCCCAGCCACTGATCGTGGGCTCGCCCAGGTTGACTAAGACGTAGAACAGAGCCGGCGCAACCATGCCACCAGCCGCTGCTGCCAGCGCAAGGGCGGCCTTCCGAGGTGAAGCCAGTTCACCAGCCAGCACCTCGCGCTTGATTTCGAGCCCGATAACGAAGAAAAACACCGCCATCAACCCATCGTTGATCCACAACAGGAGCGGCTTCGAGAGCGTAAACGCACCGAACCCAACGGTGACCATCGTTTGCCAGAGGTCGAAGTACGCGTCCGAGAAGGGGGAATTCGCCCAAATCAACGCAAACACGGCGCAGATCAGCAGCAAAACGCCGCCGGCAGCCTCAGTCTTGAAAAACTCCTGGAACGGAGTCACGAGGGAACGGGACAACATAAACGTCACTAGCTTGGGCCCGAGGGCCAGATGTGCGAAACGTGGAATCCGCGAATGCGGAATGTGCGATACCGCCGGAGGCCAACACCAGCAGTCTCTTGGCTTGGGAATCAGACGCCTACACGCGGGATCACGTACGATGTCCGAGCAGTCAGCCGAGCGGCAGGCTCACACCCGTGGGGACACCGGGCGCACCGTCCGATCGCAGGGCGCATCATGTAGAAGATGCGATGAAGTGGACGAACTGCTCCCCGCTTACCCTCTTGTAATTTGACGGTTTCGTGAATACGCCTTCACACTGGGCGCTCATAGTGGCGCTCGCAGCTGACGCTCGTCCGGGCACCGTTTGGAGGGGTTTGGCCGAACTGCCGACGGATGGGGCGCTGGCAGGAGGAACCTTGCAGGCAAGGACCGAATCATCTGTGCTCGTGTTGCCCCAAACCCCTCAAGATGCCATCTCCTGAAGATTGGTACCGACGCCGCTAGCATGGCTTACTTCGATCCCATCCGCACCTTCGCACGAGAACGTGGCGAGACCACCGCGCTAGAAGACCACCGCGTGGGAACGCGCCACACCTACGCGCAACTCGACCGGCTCATCACCGGGACGGCCGGCGCGCTCGCATCGCGCGGCGTGGGGCCCGGAAGCCGGATCGCGTTGCGGCCCGTATCCAGCCCCGAGACCTTGATCCTCTTGTGGGCACTGCTTCGCCTCCGGGCCGTCGTGGTGCTGATCAACCTCCGCGAGCCGGCAGCCAGCGTCGTGGAACGGATGGCGTCGGCTGGGGCGGAGTGGCTTATCTCGCCGGCTTTCGGGGACCTCGATGCCGTGAGCCCGGAGGCGTTGATGGCAGAACCGGCATCGCGGTTGGATGCTGACCTTACACTCGACCTCGACGCGCCAGCCACGGTAGTTTTCACATCAGGAAGCACTGGCCAGCCGAAGCCGGCCTTGCACACGCTGGGCAATCATGTCTTCAGTGCCTTGGGCTCTCAGACAACGATCCCCGTCGATGAAACCACGCGCTGGTTGTTGGTTCTGCCGCTGTTTCACGTCGGTGGCCTCGCCATCGTGATGCGCACGTGGCTACATGGAGGGACCGTCGTGCTACCGAACGATGCGCGTGATCTGGCAGGCGCGATTGAGCTCCTGCAGCCCACGCACCTCTCCGCCGTGGCGACGCAGTGGCGGACCGTATTGGATCACAGCCCTTCCGACTCAAGATCGCTCAGACACGTGCTCCTGGGTGGGAGTGCTATTCCAAGGCCGCTCATCGAAGAGAGCCGGCAGCGGGGGTACCCCATTCACGTGAGCTATGGCTCGACGGAGATGGCCTCGCAGATCGCCACGACGCCGGCTTCTCCCGGCATGGATGATCTCCGGACGAGCGGCTACCTCATCCCCCATCGAGAGCTCCGGATCGATGAAAAGGGCGAGCTTTTGGTCCGTGGCCGCACACGATTTCTCGGCTACCTCGACGCCGGCAACCTGGCGAGACCGTTCGATGCAGAGGGATGGTTTGCCACTGGCGACCGGGGCCAGATCGATGATGAGGGCCGGCTCATTGTCCTGGGCCGCACCGACCGCATGTTTATTTCGGGCGGCGAGAACGTGCACCCCGAGGAAATCGAACGCGCGCTCCTCCAACTCCCCGGTGTGCGCCGTGCCCTCGTGATCGGGCTCGAAGACGCCGTCTATGGCCAAACTCCTGTGGCGGTCATCGACGGCCCGGTGCTTGACTCGAAACGCCTGACAGACGCGCTCCGGGACGTGCTGCCCGGCTACAAAATTCCGAGACGCTTGCTTGCGTGGCCGGCTGATGTACCCGAGGGCATGAAGCCAGATTTGCAGGCACTGGAGGCCTGGGCGGCCTCGGAGTTGGCCGGGTGAAGAACGTGGTGCTCCCCCGGCCGGCGCTCTCAATTCGCATTTCGCAGAGCTCGAAGCGCGGTTCCATCGGCTCGCCTTCGTATGTTTCAGGCACACCACGTACCCCACCACGGACACCCCCCATCGGTCATGGACCGGCAGCAGCGCCTCGAACGTCTCCACCGTATCAGTTCGCTCTTCGACAAGGCCCTAGAACGGGACCCCGGCGAGTGGTCTGCCTTCCTGCTTTCTGAGTGCCCAGACGACCCGGAGATCCGCCAGAAGGTTCAAGATCTTCTCGTGTCCTTCCAAGGGCCGGACGACCCGCGAGGGACCGCCGGCTCGGACCTGCTACCGGACGTGGATGGCCTTTCTGAAGACAAGCCCATCCATATGGTTGGCCGGCGGATCGGGCCATACTGGATCAAGCGCCTGATCGCGGACGGCAATGCCAGTGTGGTGTTCGAAGCGCTCAACACGGAAACGAACGCCCCCGTCGCCCTCCGCGTGCTCCGCAGCGCTGTAGCCTCGAACCGCGCAGCGATGCGCCGGCTCACGTCGGATACGAGCGTGCTCAACCGCCTGGACGATTCGCGCTTCGTGCACACCCGCGATATCCGAACCGAAGAAGGGGCAACGGTCGTGGTGTCTGATTTGGCTGAGGGCCTGCCGCTGTCTGATTTTCTGCGGGCCAACGGGGCCTTCAGTGAGGACGCGGCCCGTCCGATTTTCCGCCAACTCGTGGAGACGCTGCAAGCTGCTCACAAGCGGGGCATCGTCCACCGCGACCTTCAGGCCTCCGATGTCTTCCTGAAGCCGGCTGGGCCGGACCAGTGGACAATCCAGGTTACGGGCTTTGGGCTCGCCCGCATGCCCTCGCACGCCCAGTTGGGCAACCAGACCCTCGGGTCCGGGCAGCGCGTGGCGTACTTGTCGCCCGAGCACCTGACCGCCCACTCGTCTGTGGACCGGCGAAGCGATCTCTACGCAGCCGGCATGATTCTCTGCGAGATGCTCGGCCAACCCCTGGTGTCTTCCTCAGACTCGGCCGATGTTGTCAGAAAGCAGGTTCTTGCCGGCTTCGACGAGGGCGATCTCCCTGAGACCCAGGACGATCTGCGGCTGATCCTTGCACGTCTGCTAGCCCTAGACCCAGCGCAGCGTTTTCAGTCGGCCGGGGACGTGTTGGCCGCACTTGGACGCGCTCAAGATACGGAGCCGATCCGGCCTGCGGCACCCACTCCACCTCGGCCCCGTGCTCCGAAACCAACGTCCGCCGCACCGCCTCGGCCTGGGGCGTCTGCGCGCCCGAGCCCCATGAAACCTACCGTCATTGCAGGCGGTGAGGTTGCCGGCGATGGCGTTCCAGCGGATGCAATTTCGAGCGACGAGCCGGCTCCGATGGAAGCCTACTTCGTCGATGAGTCCAAGCTTGCCCCGCCCGACGCGGCACGTCAGGAGCCGGACCTCGCTGAGGAATCCCCGAGCACCGAAGACGAACTGGACGAAGCCGTAGCTGAGACCGAGCGGCCACCCGTCGAAGCCGAGGAAAGCGAAGAGGCCGAGCCGGCTGATCTCGAACCGGCCGCTGTGCTCGCACCCGCACCAGACGTGGACGCGCCAGACGTGGACACGCCTGAAGAGGAGCTCACGGAGCCAGTCGAAGAACGGCCGGACGACGTGGAAGACATGGAGCCGGCTTTCGCAGAGGTGGAAGAAGCGGACGAGGACGACGTGGCCCATTCGGCCGAGAACCTCGCAGACACAGAGACGGACACCAAAACAGACACCCAGACAGATGAGGACGAGCCTGCGTTTGCGGCCGCCCCTGTGGTGGATACCTCGGACCGTGCCGCGATCCCGCCGGCCTCCGCCTCGCTGGATGAGGACCTACCGAGCGAGCGCGACCGCCGGCCGGTGTGGATCTGGCTAGCACCGCTCCTGTTGTTCGGGCTGATCGGCCTTCTGATGTGGACGCAGTCTGGCACGGACGACGCCGAGCCTGACACGGCTCAGGCTGATCAACCGGCGGCCCCAACCGAGGATCTAGCTTCAGCCACACGTTCTGCGGAGGACCTTGCTGCGGAGGACCTTGCTGCGGAGGAACTTGGCGAGGCTGGGACTGATGAGAATGAGCCGTCTGATACCGATATAACGACTGATGAGGTAGAAGGCGAACTGTCTGAGCTGGACGAAGAGGCTACCTCGGACGACGAACCCTCCGACGACGCAGGTGAGGCAACGGACAACGGCGGATTTGACCTCGTAGAAGATCCCTTGGCCGGCTCGGCCTCTGGCTCGTCCGAAGACACAGATTCTGCCCCTGCTTCCACCTCGGAAACTGCTGACGCCGGCCCAACAGCCGAGCAACCAACGGACGATCCCATTCCGCCGGCAGACGATGCCGCATCGGCAGAACCTGTTGCGACTTCGTCGGCACCCGAACCCGTCGGCGGCTTTGGTGCAATTCAGCAGCAGGCCACCTACCCACGCTCTGCGCGAGGCCTCGGCATCGAAGGTGTAGTGACGGTCGAGGTCAGCGTCGACGAAAACGGAGCGATCACAGGGACCCGTGTCATCGATTCGATCGGTTTCGTTTTTGACCAAGAAGCAACGCGCGTGATACGCGGTGCCCAGTTCTACCCCGCGTTGGCCGACGGAAATCCCGTAGCCGGCACCGTCCGCATTCCGATTCGGTTCGAACAGTAAGAAGCTGTTTTGATGTTCAGTTTG
>JBCDHV010000177.1:0-7670 GCA_038749615.1 Bacteroidota bacterium | reverse complement strand
GCAGCCGGAACCGGCCGCCCCATGCGAGACGTCAGCTTACGGATCCACGAGGCTGAGTACGTGCGGTTCGACATTGGAAACCAGTGGAGACCAGTGGACAGGGAGACCAGTGGACGAGTTTGGCGCTTCCTGCGAAATGCCCTGCATCCCAAACCTAGGGTAAACCGCAGAATTCGGCATGAGACGACGCATGACTCCCACCCGTTCCGGCCCGAAGAGCATGCAACGGGCTGAAAAAACTGACCTAGTGCCTCAGGACCCAACCAACTCTTCCCTTTAAACCCACGTCCTTGTGCGGTAGCTTGCGCGTCGCTACCGAAACCACCCACTGACCACTTCCGTTGACGCCGCTGGGACGTGATCACTCGCGTTCCGCCTGCCTCCACCCCCAACCGATCCGTTCTCGTGACGCGACCGCACTTCTACGGCCGGCTCTTCCTCCTTGCCGGCTTGTTCCTCGCGGCAGTTCCGGCGTATGCCCAGGAGCCTGACTCCCTGGCCGGCTTGTCTCCTCTCGAACGTACCCGCGCGCTCCTCATAGCTGGTGAAAGCGTGGCCGCCCAAGAAGCGGCTCAGGTGGCGGCTGAAGATCTCGGTCTTTCGGCGTCTGGCGAGGTGCAGCAGGGTGGTCTCGCTACCTCAGAGGACATCCGGACAGCCCTCATTCTTCGCGCCCTCGCAAACGAATCAGTCGGAGACTACGCTGAAGCCCTCGCCGACTACGAAGCGTTTCTCTCCATCGAAAACGAAGGCGAACGGGCCGGCGCCGTCCGTGTGCGCATGTCCTTCGTGGAAAATGGCGCGGCGCGGGACCGGGTGCTGGCCTTCCTCGACGATGACGCGGCCTCGCTGGCCCGGTTCTACGAGCCAGGGGAAAGTGGGATTGCCGTGCTGCCCTTCGAGAGCCAGTCGGACATCGGGCTGATGGTGCAGTTCGCTTACGCGATCACGGGCTTTCTACGCACCTCGATGGGCGTGCTCGATCACTTTGCCGACCGCGACTTCAGCGTTTCGCCGCCCTCGGACATCGTCACGTTGGTCAACGCCGTGCCGATCAACCGGATTTACAGCCCAGTCAACGGATTCACCGTGCGGCAGGCCGGCTACGTCATGGACGCCTCGCTGGTGATCTCCGGGACCGTCTCGGAAACCGTGGGCAGCCTGATCGTGCGGCCCAAGCTGATGCTGACGGATCAAGACACAACGATTGCGCTCTCGCCCATCGAAAGCTCCCTCTCGTCCTACTCGACCGCCGGCACCGAGCGCCTGCAGCAGCAGCTCGCGCTCCGGCTCGTCGATGAAATACAACGCCACGCGCCGTTCGACTTCGTACCCAACCGCGTGGCGTTCTTGGATTCGCTCAACAACCTGATCGTGAGCGATATCAACGACTTCCTGGCCTACGGAACCGGTGTCCAACGCTTGATCGAGGGCAACTACTCAGAGGCCGACCGCGTCCTGGGCGCGCTGGACCTGCCGATTGCCCGCATCGAGCGCCTCGGCGTCCGTGGAGCGCTCCGTGCGAGCCGCGCGCCGCTGGAAACGGTCGCTGAAGTGGCCCAACTCGGTGCCGGCGAGGCCGTGGCGGTCGTCGTGCCGCCTCCAGACGACCCGGACGACGCCGGCGAGGACGATCCGGTGACCAGAGACGACGACCCTGGCGAAGACACACCTGAAGAGGACACGCGCGAGCCGGTCGTGAAAGAGATCGTCCCCATGTCACCCTCGGCGATTTCGCTGCTCCACTCGATGGGGCTCGGCGCGCTGGGGTCGCTCGGGATCTCGGACGTCGACACCGGCGCTCAGCCTCGCGAGGATGGCACGAACGACCCGCGTGATGGCAAGCCCGGTACGCTCGACCCGACGCGCAACGCCAGCTCTGTAACTCTGCGCATCATCGCACCGCTTCCCTCCACCACCGGAGGCGGTCAATGAACCGCCACGCTACTCCGACGCCTCTCATGCGCCGCATCCTCCTCTTCTTGCTGGCCAGTCCGTTGTACCTCGCCGTGGGTACCGACGCCCAGATTCTCCCGGACACCCCGCCGAGCGTCGCCGTCCAAGTCTATTCTCAATCGTGGGACATCGAGTCAGACGGGGCCACCAGCACGATCCAGCAGTCCGTTGTCCCGATCGGGGTTTACGTACCGCTCGCCGACGGGCTCGAAGCCCGGGTGAGCACCTCGTACGTCATCCTCTCTCGCCGCGAAGCCGGCGCAACGAGCGACGACGAAGTGAGCGGCCTCAGCGACCTCAGGCTCAACTTGAACTACGGCCGGCTCCTGAACGGCCGGCTCCTGCTCGGTCTTGCCATCGGGCTTCCCACCGGGAAGCTGGAGCTGACGGGCCAGGAGCAAGACGTGGTGTTTGATTTCGTGGCCCCAGACTTGTCTGTGCGGGCCAACCGTTTCAGCGAAGGGTTCAACCTGGGGCTGACAGCGAACTATGCGTTCATGCTCTCCGAGACGCTCACGCTGGGTCTCGGGGCCGGCCTCGTAGGCCGGGGCGCGTATGAAACAGGCATTCCGGGCATCGGGGAGATCGTCGATCTCCAACCAGGCAGCGAAGCGACCGTAACGGCGGCGCTGAATTACACCAGTGGCCCTTCGTTCGCTCGCTTTACGACGGCCGTCACCGGCTACGGCGTTGAGCAGATCAACGGCGTCGAGGCGTTCCAACTCGGGCCGCGCGTTCAACTCCAAGCGTCGTTTCGCCGGCTGTTTGCCGGAGGCGCGGGGGCCGTCATGCTCGACGTGCAGAACCTCTTCCAGTCCACGAATTCCAGCCTCGGCAGTGGCGGCCTCGTCGAAGACGATTTCAACGCAAACGGCAACTACCTGACGCTTGGCTTGGGCGCGCAATATCAGATCACGCGCCGCATCACGCTGGGCGGATCTGGTTTGGGCCGGATCATCGGTGCGAACGGGCAGGACGTGGGCGACAGCAATGTCTTCGAAGCCAGCGGCGTTCTGGGCGTGCAGGTCACGCCAGCGGCGGTGATCGATCTCGGCGTCCGCCTCGTACAGGGCAGCGGGACCGGATTTGCCGGCGAGGAGCGCGCCATCTCCGGCGTCGAGGCCTTTGCCCGAAGCGTAATCCGGTTCTGATTCCCCCGTTTCGCCTTCCTGCTGAGCCGCAGATTCTTTCGGTACACCTGACGTTTTCTATGCGATACCTCCCTGTTCTCCTCCTTCTGCTCGCCGGCTGCGACGCAGCAGATCCCGATGCGGCTGCGTGGGTATCGCCCAGCGTGCAGGTCGAGTTGGTGTATCCCAAGACGCCAGCGCTAGCCAAGTCGCAGGCGCTCTGGACGGTCACGCTCACAGTCACGAGCCCGTCCGGCGACGACTTCAGCCCGAACCCGGTCACCATCGATGATGCCCAGACCAACCAGGCCGTCTTCGACGTGAGCGTACCGGCCGACTCTGCCTACACCTTTGCTGTGCGGTACGAGCGCGAAGGCGCGTTGGCCGCAGAAGGTGCCGCGCTTTACTTCGTCGATTCCGGCGTTGGCGATCTAACGATCCCTGCGATCGTGCGCGATGGGTCCGTGGGTGCGTTCGCGCTGGTGCCGTCGGTTGTGCGGGTGCCGGCTGGAACGCCCATCGAATTGGGGGTGCGGTACTACGGAGACGGAGCGCCGGCTGCCGGCGTGGCCGCGCAACTGAACGTCAACGGCACATCGCCGGCCGGTCTCGACATTACAGGCCCTGACCTCGTGCTACCCACTGGCAACGAAGTCAGTCTGGCGTGGCGCTTTGAACCCGCCGAGCCCGGTATCCGCGCCCTCGGCCGCATCACCGCGACGGCCGGCACCGAAGATTTCTGCCTAGACATCCCCACTGCCGGCGCCCGCCGCGTCACGACGGAAGGGGCCATCGCGGCCCTGGCTGCCGTCGGTGCCTGCGTCGAATCTGCCAATTGACTGTCCTCATGATGGGTTTTGCCCCTAATCGCCTCCTCGTTCTCCTCGCTGTTCTGCTGCTGCCTGGGCTCGCCTTTGCACAGCCGGCCGCACCGTCCGGCGTGGTGGTCCGCCCCGTGGCCGCCAACGCCATCGATGTCACGTGGTCGGACAACTCGAACAACGAGCAGCGCTTCGTCATTTTCCGGCGCGATGGCAGCGGTGCCTTCCGGCTGATCGCGCGGGTGGACCGTAACTTGACCCGGTTCGAAGACCGGAACTCGGGCCTCCAGACCCAAACCGAGTACTGCTACCAGGTTTCAGCGGAAAACGGGTCCGGCGAATCAGCCCGGGCCGAGGCGTGTGCCACGATCCCAAACCTGCCCAACTCGCCCTCCAGCACGAACGCGGCACAGCTCTCCCCGAACTCGACAGTAGAACTCCGCTGGAACGACACGTCTGACAACGAAACAGGCTTCCGAGTTTTTCGAAGCGTGGACGGTGCTTCAGAAACGGAACTGGGCGACCGCCCCGCCGGCTCGGAGCGGTTCCTCGACAGCGACATCCGCGCCGATGGCGAGTACTGCTACACCGTGGCCTCGTTCAACGCCGCTGGCCTGTCGGGCCGCAGCGGCGAATCGTGCGCGGACGTCGAGATCACACCGCCGGCTCTCCCGACCGGCATCCAGGCGGCCTCGGTCTCGGGCGAAGAAATCGAAGTGTCCTGGAGTCTACCGACCTTCAACTACGCCACTCTGACCGTTGAGCGCAGCGAGGGCTCCGAAGGGCCGTACGAAGCCGTGAGTGCAGTCGAGGAACGGCTGCTCAGCGTAATTGATGGCGGCCTCCAACCCGATACGGAATACTGCTACCGCATCAGCGTCGAGAACCCGAAAGGGAGCGCCGGCCCGACGGATCCAGCCTGCGCGCGCACGGCGTTCGTGGAACCCGATCTGCCGGCCGATGTGGCCGCTACCGGCTCCGGCCCGCAACAGATCACCGTGACCTGGGACGCGCCCGAGTTGCGCCAGCACACGTACACCATCGAGCGCGCCCTCTCCCCGAACGGTGCCTTCAATCAAATCGCCAACGGCATCGAGGCACGTGAATTCGAAGACACGAACCTCGACCGCCGGACGCGCTACTGCTACCGGGTACGCACCGTCAACCCGCAATTCGAGTCTGGCTTCACCGAGCCGGTGTGTGGCTTCCCACAGCCGGCTGCCGTAGCGACGCTTGATGCCGGCCCGAACGGCCGTGACCCAGCCAATGCGCTCGATATCTCCTGGACGCCCGGCGGCCCCACAGACAACCTGAGCTACCTGGTCAGCGTGCGTCCGCAAGGGGGCGAATTCGGCCGGCCGCAGGCGGTCTCCGGCACTTCGACAACGATCTCTGGCCTGCCCGATGGGGTCCGGTACGATGTCCGCGTACAATCCGTGCGCTCGCTCGAGGAAGCAGTGGCCATTTCCGAGGAAACTGACGTCGTGGCGCAGACGCACATCCGGCTGTGGCCGGGCGACACGAACGGAGACGGTCGGGTCGATGCCGCAGATGCGACGCAACTCACGAGCGACCTGTGCTTTGGTGCCACAACGTCGCTTTCGACCGACGGTTCGAACGTAGCCTGGCAAGCCTCGGTGTTTGATTTCGGCGATGACGATCCGGTAGCCGTCCGGTGCGACGCCGACCGCAACGGCTCCGTCGACGTGTTTGATTTCTTGGCCGTAGCCGCCAATGCCGGGCGTACGACCGGTACCAACCAGCCGGCCATTGCGGCTCAGATTACGAGTGAAGCCCATCGAGAGCGCGTCCGCCGGCTCCTCGACGGGTTTACGCCTCGATCGCCGGCACAGGAGGCTCTCAAAGAAGAGCTGCGCCTGCTCGTCGGCTCATCGGAAACGCCCGAAGTGCCAGGCGTGCCAACGCTCGACACGGTCTATCCGAACCCGTTTGCGCAGGAAGCTACCGTCCGGCTCGGGCTCCCGGAAGAGACCCACGTCCGCGTCGAGCTCTACAATACGCTCGGCCAACGCGTAGCCCAGGTCGCCAACGACATGCGCACGGCCGGCTGGCACACGCTCAAGCTCGACGCGGCAACTTTGCCATCGGGCCCCTACCTCCTCGTCGTGCAGGCGGGTCCGTCCGTGGTCACGAAACGCGTAACCGTCATTCGGTGACCATGAACTTCCAGACCGATGTCATCGAGCGCAGTGAAACGACCGCCGTCCTGGTCGATTTCTGGGCGCCGTGGTGCGGGCCCTGCCGAGTGCTCGGGCCGGTGTTGGACGACCTAGCTCAGGAGGCCGGCGACCGCTGGACGCTGGTCAAAGTCAACACGGACGAGCATCCCGAGTTGATGCAGGAATACGGCATCCGGGGCATCCCGGCTGTCAAGCTGTTCGTCGCAGGCAACGTGGTGGGCGAGTTCACTGGGGCACTGCCCAAGGCGCAGATCAAGCGCTGGCTCGCCGAATACCTTCCTGATCCGCGGCTGACGCAACTCGAAGCGCTGACCGCACACGTCGAAGCCGGCTTTGACGGTGCGCTGGATCAACTCGAAGCCTTCGTTGCTGCACACCCCGACCTCACCGCAGCCCAACTGACGCTTGCTCAAGCCCTCATCGTCCGAGACCCGGCCCGTGCTGACGCGCTCACCCGCAACCTTCCCCTGGACCGCACGGATGTCGAACGCGTCGAGGATATCCGCACGCTCGTCCGCCTCGTCCAGCACGACACCAGCACGGACGGCCAACCAGTGGCCGCAAAACTTGCCCTGGCCCAAGACGCCCTTGGCGATGGCGAAGACGAGCTTGCCATCAAAGCCTTGATCGACGCCGTCGTCATCGACAGATCGTACGCCGGCGACCTCCCCCGCCTGGCCATCCTT
Source organism: Bacteroidota bacterium (assembly GCA_038749615.1). GTDB lineage: Bacteria > Bacteroidota > Rhodothermia > Rhodothermales > DATKEJ01 > JBCDHV01. The sequence continues at coordinate 876 of JBCDHV010000177.1, read as the reverse complement.
GCCTTGTTCCGTCTCCTCGGCCGCGAGCATTCCCTCGTCAAGACCTACCGCCGCGCGTTCGAAATGGCGCTGTACTAGTTGGGTAGTTGGGCGGGACGCTCACTGTGTTCGCTGTGGTTGGTGGCCAGGCATTCAACGAAGATATCATCATGGAATTTCCTCCGTTTCCGGGTTTTACGCCGAAGGCCTTGGCGTTTCTGCGCGACCTGAAGCGCAACAACGAGCGGGAGTGGTTCAAGGCACGCAAATCGACCTACACCGACGAGGTGCAGTGGCCGATGCGCTGCCTCGTGGGCGACGTAAGCGCACGCATGCAAGCCGCCGGCATCGAGCTCCGAGGCGATCCGAAGAAGTCGGTCTTCAGGATCTACCGGGACGTGCGGTTCTCGAAGAACAAGAACCCTTACAAGACCAACGTGAGCGGCTACATTTCGCCGTCGGGTAACCGGAAAGAATCCGGCGGCATCTACATGCACGTAGAGCCTGGCAATGTCTTCGTTGCCGGCGGGTGGTGGAACCCGGAGACGGCCACGCTGCGAAAATGGCGTGCCCGCATCGGCGACGATCCGGCTGGGTTTCTGGCTATGAAAGAGCAGGTCGAGAAGGCCGGCCTGTCCTTTCACAATCGAGACAGCGCGCTCAAACGCATCCCGAAAGGCTACGAACACCTCGCTGATCACGAAGCCGGCGAGTACCTGAAATGGAAGGCGTTCGTCATCACCAAGCCGTTCGACGAGGAAGCCGTCCTCTCCCCTGCCTTTGCCGAAGCGGTGTTCCAAACCGGCCTCGCGGCGATGCCGCTGCTCCGCTACGGCCGGGAAATCGACCTGGCCGACTGACAGCGCTTCGAGCCGGGGTGCCTGGACGAAGCGACAT
>JBCDHV010000176.1:0-7685 GCA_038749615.1 Bacteroidota bacterium | reverse complement strand
GGCCAAAAGCTCGGCCAGATGATCCCGATTGCCGGCGCAGCCATTGGAGCCGGCGTCAACTACTGGTTTACCACCGAGACGGCCGAAGCTGCGTTCATGCTGTTCCGTGCGCTCTACGTCGAACGGAAGGAAAGGCTGTAGGTTTGGCAGCCCGCATTCGCGTGGGGATGAAGGATACAGGATGAAGGACGAAGGGTGAAGGATACAGGGTGAAAGGTGAAGGATACAGGGGGAGGGGGGAGTGCAGCTGGCTCGAAAGTGGTCGCGATGGGCTACACGGTGCGAACTGCGTGATGCGGATCTTCACTATGAGGCGGCCTTCAGCCTGAGCGCTGGAGTTTTCCCGTGCGAATGCAGCAACTAGGGCGTCTCGCGGCCGGGCCTGCACCCCGAGCGACGCTGGGTTCTCCACGCCCACGCAGCCGGCCATCTGCGACAAGGGCCTTACCCTCTTCGCGTAACAGGACGTTCCATGCCCACGCAGCCGGCAACCCTCTCGCAAGCGGGTCATCGCCCTGAGTGCCACGACGCCCTACGCAAATGCGTCCAGCAAGGCCCATTTCATCCTTCGTCCTGTATCCTTCATCCCCACGCAAATGCATCCAGCAACGCGCGTTTCACCCTTCACCCTGTACCCTTCACCCCCAAACGCCACGACGCCCCACGCGAACGCGTCCAGCAAGGCCCATTTCACCCTTCATCCCCACGCGAACGCAGCCGGCAACGCCCTACGCGAGCGAGTCTTCCTTGCCGGCTTCGATCCACCGGTTCAGCCAGGCGGTGCCGACGTAGAACAGCGGCGTGTCAATGAACGCGACGGCGGCTTTAAAGAGGTACTGTCCGATGATGATGCCGACCGTCGTTTCGCTGTCGATGGCGGTGGTTTGCGGGTTGTTGTCGTAGGTGGGCCAGATAACCAGGGCGATAACGACGACGAGGGTCGTGTCGACGAGCTGGCTGAAGACGGTCGATAGGTTGTTACGGAGCCAGAGGAAGCGGCCGTTGGTGAGGTCGCGCCAGAACTCGAAGACGCGCACATCGACGTACTGCGCGACGAGGTAGGCTGTCATCGAACCGAGCACGATGCCCGGTAGGAAGCCGAAGACCATCTGGAACGCTTCTTCCGTCACCGGCGATCGGTCGTAGATCGGGGCCGCGTTCGCCAGCACGACGATGATCGTCACGAACACACTCACGGCGAAGCCGGCTTTCACGACAGCCGTTGCTCGCTTGCGGCCGTAGACCTCCGAGATGAGGTCCGTTGCCAAGAACGTCACCGGGTAGGCGATGACCCCGCAGGAGAGCTCCTGCCCGAAGAGCACGAAGAACTTGCCGGCAATCAGGTTCGTGACCACCAGCGCGCCCATGAAGATGCTGGCCAGTACAAGAAAGCCCATCTCGGCGCGGTCTAGGCCGCGCTCGCGGTAAGCCGTCGATGGATCGGGAGGCGGATCGGATAGCTGGGTCGACATGGAGGTGGGTTGTAGACCGGTGTTTGGTGCGAGGCCTAGGCAGCTACTTCTTTGCTGCGTCGAGCGAAAAGCTGAAGATTGATCCGTGGCCGGGCCGGCTCTGAACACTGAGTTTGCGGCCGTGCGCCTCCAGGATGTGTTTGACGATAGCGAGGCCAAGACCCGTCCCGCCGGCTCGGCGAGAGCGGCTTTTGTCGATTCGGTAAAACCGTTCGGTGAGCCGCGACAGATGTTCCGGCGCAATGCCGATGCCGTCATCCACAACGCTGACTTTGACCTCGCCCGAAGGCACGGGAGCGGCAACGATCTCGACGGTCCCGCCTGCCTCGGAGTACTTGACCCCGTTGTCGCACAGGTTGACGAGCACTTGGCGGATCCGATCCCGGTCGCCGAGAACCGGCGGCAGGTCGGGCAGCATCCGGTACGTTAGCGTGACGTCGTTTTGCTGAGCCTGTAGTTCGAGCTCGACCGTGACCTCGCCAACCAAGTCTTCAATATCGAACGCTTTTGGCTGCATCTTCAGCGCGCCCGTTTCGAGGCGGGAGATCTCCGTCAGGTCTTGCACCAGGGCGTTGAGCCGGTGCGCATGCGTCAGCGTTTTGTCGACGAACGACCGGTTCACCCGGGGGTCTTCGAGCGCCCCGTCGAGCAGCGTTTCGGAGAAGCCCTGGATGGCAAAGATGGGCGTTTTGAGTTCGTGCGAGACGTTTCCGAGGAATTCCCGGCGGTAGTTCTCCATCCGCTTCAACTCGTCGATTTCGCGCCGCATGGCCAACCCGGTACGGTACACTTGCCGGACGAGCACGCTCAATTCATCAGACTTAGGGCTCTTCGGGACGTGCGTCGCCTCCAAGTTGTCAAAGCGCCGCTTCCGAATCTGGCGAAGCGTGGAGCGCGCCAGTTCCAGGCGCTCCGCTACGGTGTAGTAGACCACTGCATACGCGACGAAACCCATGAGGAGGGCAAAGATGGCCCCCACCACCCAAGGCCATCGCACCTTCAGTACCACCAGGAGTCCAATGCAGACTGGGTACATTAATCCCGCCGTCCAAGCTGCAATCTTCAGAGAGAGGCGGTTGTACATGCTCGCTGACGCTCGCGTGGCCAGTGGAAACGTAGCAGGTGGCGGGTGATGACGTCCTAACGAGTCGGAGACGTGAGCAAGGTACACAAAAGTCAGGTGTAAAAACGCGCCTACCAGGGGCGGACACCCTCAACTCTACCAGCTACCCGCGACTCGTCCACCCGCCACGGGCGCACCGCGCCCCCCTTACCCTCGGAACCGGTAGCCGACGCCCTTGATGGTCTCGATGTAGCCCTCGCCCAGCTTCTCACGGATCTTGCTGATGTGAACGTCGATGGTGCGGTCCATGACGTACACATCGGTCCCCCAGACTTCGTCCAGGAGTTCCGTTCGCGAAAAGACCCGTTTGGGGTGCCGGCCCATGAAGTAGAGGAGTTCGAACTCCTTGCGGGGAAACGTGATCGCCTTTGAGACGCCCTCGCGCAGCCGGCGCACGACGTATTCGGTGCGGTCGATTTCCAGGTCATGGACGCGGTACAGATCGGCGTCCGCCGCCACGTCGGCCGTGCGAGCGCGGCGGAGCAAGGCACGCACGTGACTCATGAGCCGGCGCGGAGCAATCGGTTTGGGCAGGTAGGCGTCTGCGCCGGCGTCCAGGCCTTCGACCTCTTTGCTCTCGTCATCGAGCGCCGTCAGCATCAGAATTGGCGTGCCGGCGATCTCCGGCGTTTGGCGCACGTATTTGGCTACTCCAAATCCATCCAACTCCGGCATCATCACGTCGAGGACAGCGAGATCGGGGCGGACCGACTGAATCTGAGCAAAGGCATCCGCGCCGTTGGTGGCCATCGTGACATCATAGCCTTCCCGCTCGAGAATGTAGCAGAGGAGGTTAAGGATGTCGCTATCGTCGTCGGCAATGACGATGCGTACGTCTGAAGAAGCGTTCGTCATCGGGCCAGGGGGTGTGCTCTGAAATACGCTGGAGCGTGGGATTCGTTCGGCGTTCGCCGGCCGGCCTACTTGTGCCGAACCTAGTAACCCGCTCCGCATGTGGCATTTAGGGCGCTTCGGATGCAGGATGAAGGATGAAAGACAGCAATGGAAGCGGCAGAGCTAACCCGCACCGTGCGGTCCATCTCGGCCATTTCTAATTCCACTTCTAATTCCACAGTAACGCTTCCTTCATCCTCCACCTTTCACCCTTCACCCTGCCATCCGAACCACCATAGCCGCTCTACGCGATAGCGGGCTACAAGGCCGGCCGCGACTCGATCTTCACCCCCGTTCCCGAAGGGCTAGGCGGATGAGTTGATCCGCGGATGTCACGTCCGGGTTTTTCCGCAAGACAATCCGTAGTGAGCGTTCGGCCTGGGCACGGCTGACACCCAAAGATTCAAGGGCAGCCAGGGCATCGGCCCGCGCCTCGGCAGCTTCGGGAGAGCCTTTAACGCCGGCACCGCCGCCGCTCATCCCGGAGCCTGGCAGGTGAAGAGCGGCAAACTTGTCGCGCAACTCCAGCGCGAGGCGATCCGCCTTCTTCTTGCCAACACCCGGAATCCGTGTCAGCATAGCGGTATCGCCGTTGGTTACGCTCGCGCTTAGTTCAGCTACGCTCATGGCCGACAGGGCCGCCAGCGCCAGTTTCGGGCCGACGCCAGAGACGGAAATCATCGTCACGAACGCATCGCGCTCGGCTTTTGTGACGAAACCGAACAGTTGCTGGGCATCTTCCCGCACGTGGTAGTGGGTGTGCAGCTTGACTGGCTTTCCTGTGTCAGGCAACTGAGCGGACGAGGACGCCGGCACAGATACTTCGTATCCGAGGCCCTGCACATCGATGACTGCCCGCGTCGCACTCTTCGCCGCTAACGTGCCGGAAACGTACGTAATCATAGAAGATGCTTTATATGTCTAATTTATGTGTAAAGCCAAGATAGGAACTGAGCCCCGCATCTGCTAGCTGAGCCGGGAGGAGCTGGGCTGCACGATCAATAAAAAGAGCGATATTCTATGAGAACCGGTCGACCGCGAACGCTTTGGGTGCCGGCTTCCCGTCCACGGCATCCGCGACGAGACGGCCAGTGACGGGAGCTAGCGACATGCCGACCATCGCGTGTCCGGCTGCCACAGTCAGACCCTTGACGCCCTGGGGCCGGCCGATGTAGGGCAATCCGTCCGGCGTGCAAGGCCGCAAGCCAGCCCACGGCTCGATCTGTGCCAGTGGCTCGGCGGCGATGCTGTGGAAGTAGTTCGGGACGGCTTCTGCGATGGCTTCGACGCGGCGCTGGTTGATCGTCAGCGAGGGGCCTGCAAGCTCCAGCGTGCCGGCATATCGAATCTGTCCGTCGAGCATGGGGGTGACGGCGACCTTCGCTTCGGCGAGGAGGGTTGGGGTACGCAAGGGAGGATCGGGCTGGATGGTCGTTAGGCTGTAGCCTTTCGCCGGCTCCATGAGCAAGCGCACGTCCATCTCCCGCAGCAGCTCGCCTGACCATGCGCCTCCAGCCAGGACCGTTTCTGTAGCTGTAACCGGGCCGGCGCTTGTTTCGAGGCCCGTGACACGGTTTCCGGCCGTCTGAAATCCCGTTACGCTGACGGAGCCGTGCAACGCAGCCCCTCGTTCGCTCAGGAGGGCCGGCATCTCGGATTGAAAGCGCTGCGGCGTCAGGTGGGCGTCGAGGGGGAAGTAGACCCCGCCTGCGAGGTCGTCTCGGAGTGCCGGCTCCCGGTCGGTGACCTCGGAAGCTGTCAGATAGTCCACCTCGTAGCCCATCCGCTCGGCGAGCTCGGCCTCGTGGAGGTTCTCGGCGTGGCCTCTTGCCGTCCGGGCAGTGTAGAGCAAGCCTTCGGCCGCATACCCGAACTCGATCAATGGTTCGTTAGCCATCTCAGCGTACAAGCGCCGGCTCTCCAACCCAAGCGACAGCAGCAGCGGAGCGTGCTGGTCGACGTGAGCCTCCGTGCAATGCCGGCGAAACTGCAGCAGCCATCGGATCAGGTTGAGGTCGAGGCGGGGCTTGACGTAGAACGGGCTTTTCGAGTCTAGCATCCACTTGAGCCCTTGCGAAATGACGCCCGGAGCGGCGAGCGGGACGAAATGACTCGGCACTACCCAGCCTGCGTTGCCATAGGACGCCGAGGCCGGCCCGCCGATCATAGATCGATCAAACACGCCGACGTGCGCGCCTTGCCGCTGGAGATAGTAGGCCGTGCAGAGCCCAATGGCTCCTCCGCCTACGATGGCTACGTCGTACGTCACAGGGGTGGATGTCGCGTGCTTGGGGCACGGGTTGAGAATCGCGTGCGAGGCTCTGAGGTCGTTCCGGGCTTTGCCCTAACGATCTACTCATCTAGCCGATGCGTACGAAACACAAAACACCGCCGACACACAAGTGGTTTGCACCCAAGTCGAGGATTTCGTATCCTTTTGCCGAGGTTGATCGTTTTCCAAAGGCAAGCGCGAACGCGTTGAAAACGGTCTTTTCTTCGAGTGCGGAGGCGCTCGATACTCACAAGGAGGTTTTCTAGACCGATTCTGTGGCATGGCTGCCGGAGGCAAAAGTGGCCAGCTGTGCCGGATCGAATGACCCTGATTCGCAGTGCCGGATGTGGTGCTGGTGAATGGCGTGTGGCAGCGCATGGGGCAGTTTGGTCAGCGGAGTCACTACGGCATCTGGGGTAGAATGCATTGGTTACTTAAGACCCAACTCGGGCAACTTGGTTTGGAGAGCGGGCGTGCGCCCTCTTCTGAACAGTGGAGCAGTCTCGTCGGCCGCATCAGCAGGACCTATCGGGTCATGGACGATCGCGGACAGATCGTGCAGGCCCCTGCGGCTTCGCCGGCGGGTGGTTCGCTTCCAAATTTTTCCATGTTCGACGAGGCTCCCATGGAGGTCGTCGTTTACGATCCGGACGGGAAGTATCTGTATCTGAACGCACGTGCGGTACCAGATCAAGGTATTCGCCGGCAGCTGGTTGGGCAGACGGATCTCGACTACTGCTCTCATCTCGGGCTAGACGGCGGGCTGGCACGCAGCCGTGCGACTCGTCTGGCCGAGGCGCTCGATTCGAACACGTCTGTTTCGTTCAGCGAAACGATCACCTTCCCGTGGGGGCTCACGCGCCAGATCGATCGTACGATGCAGCCCGTGCAGGGGCCGAACGGCTCCGTCAAGCACGTGATGAGCTTCGGGGTTGCGCAACCTGAGATCTCGGCCGGTCACGCCGCAGAACCGGCAGCGGAGGAGAGCGGCGACGCGAGCTTCGAATGGCTTCAACTCGTCCTGCATCACATGCCGAGCGGCGGCGTGTATGCCTTCGGCCCTGACCTCACGTTGCTCTTCGCTGGTGGCAGCGAATTGAATACGTTCGGTATCGATATCATCCAGGCTGCTGGGAAACCGCTGGCCCAGGCGCTGCCCGAGGAACTCGTGGTGCAAATCGAGCCCGGCATTCGCTCGGCGCTCGTGCATGATCACTCGACGTTCGAGATCAAGCACGAAGGACTCATTCTTTCGGGAACGGTCATCGTTTTACGCGATGAGCACGACGCGCCAGGGGCTATCCTCGCCTACACGCGCGATGTGACCGAGCACCGCCATAGCGAGGTTGCGCTGCACGAGGCTCGCAAAAACGCCGAGAAGGCCGCCCGCTTGAAGGCCTCACTCCTGGCTGACATGAGCCACGAGATCCGCACGCCGCTCACCACGATTCTCGGCTTCGCGTCGATGCTCTCCGAAGAGGCGGAAGGGCCTCAGCAAGAGTTTGCCGACTTGATCTACCAGAGCGGCAGCCGGCTCATGGAAACGCTCAACAGCGTCCTGGAACTGGCCCGCCTCGAAGCCGAGTCGACGAGTATCGATCTCGAAGATGTCGACGTTACCCAACACGTCGCTAGCGAAGTGCTCATCCTGAAACCCCAGGCCGAACAGAAAGGACTCGACCTCGAAATCGAGGTGCCCACGTACCCCCTCATCGCTCGGCTAGACCGCCCATGCCTCTCGCGCATCCTCCACAACGTGGTAGGCAATGCGATCAAGTACACAGAGTCAGGCAAGGTCACGGTGCGCGTGGAGTACGAAGGCCGGCAGCTCGGCATCCGGGTCGTCGATACCGGCATCGGGATGGCGAAGTCGTTCCAGAACTCGCTGTTCGACGAGTTCGCGCAGGAAGATCCGGCCTTTGGC
>JBCDHV010000175.1:0-7753 GCA_038749615.1 Bacteroidota bacterium | reverse complement strand
GGTGAGGTGAGCGGTTTCGGTGGCGTTGAGATCGAGGGCAAAGCAGCGGGCGAGGTGCCGGAATTTGGCCTCGGAAATCTTTGAACGCCGGTAGTACTTGTTAACTTGAGCCATTACAGGAAGCTACGAACACGGTTTGAGCCGTTTGCTTCCTAAGACCCTTAGTTTTTAGTGTTTAGACCTGGTCCGGAGCGTTCGCCCACTTCCAACGTTCAGATCTGCCCGACGGCGGCAAGGGTCATTCCTGACAGCACGCTCAGTCAGCGCTAAACACTGAACACCAAACACTAAACACCCTCAAACATGACCTCTAAAGAACGGGCCGCATTGCGGGCCAAGGCGCACGCGTTGAAACCGGCGTACCGGATCGGCAAGGCGGGGATCACTGAGGCTGTGGCAAAGGATATCTCTGCCGGCTTCAACCGCTCCGAACTGCTCAAGGTGAAAGTGCTCGATGGGGCGCTTCTCACTGCCCGTGAGGCGGCTGAGGCGCTCTCTGAACAGATCGAAGGCGCGCAGGTGGTCCAGGTGGCTGGGCGGATCGTTACGCTGTACCGGGCGGCGGCTGAGTAGCCCTTGGCGCCAGTGGCGAGGCCACGACGGAACCCGTTTCGATGCGCTCTGTAGTCGGGATCCACATCTCTTGCCCGTTCTGGGCGCGACAGATCCCACTCCCGCATGCTCCGCTCGAAGCGTTTTTGGGCCGCTCTGCTTCTTCTGCTGACGGCCACATATTTCATCGTGTTCGATGGCCGAATCGTTCCTTCGCCGGGCTCCGCGTCGCTCGTCGGCACGGAGGAAGGGCCGAACAACAACCCGGCTGCCTTCATCGACCGTATGACGAACATCCGCGAGCGTGGCAAACTCGTGGCCGTCACGGGCTACAACCCCATCTCGTACTTCGTCTACCGAGGCGTGCCGATGGGATACGAGTACGAGCTCCTGGAGCGGCTTGCCGAAACGCTGGACGTCGAACTGGAAATCCTCGTTGAGGAAAACGTGGACGACATGTTCGCGCTCCTCGATGCCGGCGAGGCCGATTTGATCGCCTACCGGCTCATCGTCACGGGCGACTACGCCGGCCGGGCCGCCTACACGTCACCCATCCACGTGACGCGCCAGGTACTCGTCCAGTACGTGGACTCGGCAGGGTCTGGGCCGCCCGACGATCTCGTCGAATATCCCTTTGAACTCATCGGCGACAGCGTCCATGTGCCGGCAGATTCGGAGCAAGCAGAACGCTTGTACGCGCTCGAAGACGAGATCGGTGGGGAAATCGACGTGATTGAAATCGATGACAGGATCACGTCGGCGCAGCTCATCCGGCGGGTGTCGAGGGGCGAGTACGATTATTCCGTCGCGCGGGAGAGTATTGCACGGCTCAATGAGGCGTATTTCCCGAACGTGGTCGTGCAGCCGGCAGTCAGCGTCTGGCAACGTGTGGCCTGGGCCGTGCCGTTCGGAGCCGATTCGTTGCTGGCCTCCATCAATGGCTGGCTCGATGACGAGAAGCTCCAGCCGGAATTCCAACGGCTCTACAACAAGTATTTCGAGGACCGCATCGGCTTTCGAGAACGCATCGCGGACGAGTACTTGACTACTGAAACCGGCCGGCTCTCTCCGTACGATGACCTCATCCGTACGGCATCGTCAGCGAGTGACCTCGGTTGGGATTGGCGCCTGCTCGCCTCGCAGATGTTCCAGGAGTCGCGCTTTAAACCACGGGCGCGTTCATGGGCCGGCGCGCAGGGTCTCATGCAACTCATGCCGCCGACCGCTCGAGAATTCGGGGTCTCCAATGCCAACGATCCCGAGCAAAACGTAGCCGGCGCGATCCGTTTTCTGGAATGGCTCGATGCCTATTGGACCGATAAAATCGACGATCCCGACGAGCGGCTGAAGTTCATTCTCGCCTCGTACAACACCGGGCATGGGCATGTCGAGGATGCCCGCCGGCTCACCGAGAAGTACGGAAAAGATCCACAGGTCTGGGAAGACGTCGCTTACTACCTCCTCCGCAAATCACGGCGCGAGTTCTACCAAGACCCCGTCGTCCGCTACGGCTACTCCAGAGGCATCGAACCGGTCGAGTACGTAGAACGCATCCTCGACCGGTTCGAGCACTACCAACGGTTTGTCAGCTGATGGTTGAGTGGGACGCTCGCAGAGCTCGCTGTGGGTGGGCGGGGTTTACCTGAACGTCGAAGCCAGGACCCGCCCAACCACAGCGAACGCAGTGAGCGTCCTACCAACCGCCCAACCGACGAGCCATCAGGCTCGGACCAAGTACTGGAACTTGAAGAAGACCTGGCGGGCCGACTGGCGGTAGCCGTCGAACGGGGCGCCGAAGTTGTTGAAGTCGTGCGTGCTGCCGACGTAGAAGGCCGTGAAGGGGTTGACGCGGTAGGTAACCAGTGGGTCGATGTCGAGCCGGTCGCTGAACCCATTGTACTGCGTCACGAGGCGGATGAAGAGCCGGCGGTTGATCTGGTAGTTCGTCCGCAGCCGGCCGATGTAGCCGCTGAAGAGCTCTTCGCCATCGTCTTCGGCATCCATCGAGGCGTGGTTCAACTCCCCGGTGAAGCTCAAGTTGGACAGTGGGCGCAGCGTGACATCCAGGCCGTAGTCGAACCCACGGCCAAACTGGATCGGATCGGCGTTCCGGGCGATGCGCCGGCCGTAGTTGAACCACCCACCCATGCGGAGGGTCTGGCTAAAGCTCGAGAAGAGCCACGCGTTGAACGAACGCAGATTGTCGAATTCCTGCTCGGCGAAGACTTCGTCGCTGTCGATCACCCAGTTGAAGCCGGCATTCGTCTGGCCCTTCATGCTGAGGTTCAGGTTGACCCCTACCCAGCGGTCTTTGCGCAGGTTGTCGAAGTTCCATTCGTAGCCAGCGAACACGACGGGCTGAATCCGGCTGAAGAAATTCCCTGGTTGGAACTGGTAGCCCGTTACCCCGGTGGCTCGGTTGATCGAGTTCTGCGTCTCGAAGCCGTTGCTGGCACGGAAGGTCGGGCTGACGCTGTAGTGATCGAGATCGAACCACCAGCGGTCGCTCTGACGCTCGAAGCTCATGTAGGTAGCGTAGCCGTTGTATTGCTCGCCGTCGAACGCTGCCGTCCGGTTTCCGCTGTCGAACGTCAGATCTTCGAGGTCCTCACTCAGCTCTTCCGACACACCCTCTTCCACCCGGCTACCGACGAGATGCCATTCGAAGCCGTAGTTCTGGGAGAGTTGGAGCCGGCCGTCGACGCTCATGGTCGAGCCCGCTCCGCCCTCTTGGAAGCGCCGGTCCGTCACCAATCCACCGACGAACGAGCGTTCCCCTACGGCCTGACGGAGCCGCACGATGTTGGAGAAACTGGAGCCCCCTTGCACGAAACGGCTCTGCTCTTCAAAGGGCAGGATGATCGGAGAGTCCTGATCGTGCGCGCCGATGTACGCAACGTCGGTCCGGCCGAACCGGCCAGTGAGCTTGCCCGCCACGCTCGGGTTGTTGATCGAGCGGGTGTAAACGACGTCGTAGTTCGTGTTGAACAGCTCGCTGCCTTCCTGGAAGAACGGCCGGCGCTCCCGGAAGAACAGCGCGAACGTCGAGTTGACATCGATCTGTGCGGCGTCGGCCTCGATCTGGCTAAAGTCGGGGTTGAGCGTAAGGTCTGCGGTGACGTCCGGCGTGATGCCGTACTTCAGGCCCAGCGAGGGCTCGAACCGGATGCGGCCGTTGTCGAACCCAGACGACGGGTTGTCACCATCCACGAGTGAGCCGGCTTGTGTGCCCGTGACCGAGGGTAGGATCTCGAAGTTGCGCTCGCTTTTCACGCCTTCCAGGCCGGCCGTCTTGCCGAACTGGCAGGACCAGCAGGGATCGTCCCGGCTAATGGCCGCCCAGGAATAGCGGTTGCGGTCTTCGCGTGGGTGGTTGACCCAGAAGTTGACGCTCCAGTTTTGCACGTCGGCTTCCGGAAAACGCAGGCTCCGGAAGGGAATGCGCATTTCGACCTGGTAGCCTTCGTCGGTCACCTGGCCTTCGGAGTCGTAGATGATGTTGAAGCCTTCGTCCTCGTTCGCGCCGGTGATGATGCGCGTGTCCCCCTGAATGCCGAGCGGGTTCGACGCGATGAAATATTGCCACGCGTTCGTCCCGTACGTGTCGAGAATGACCCCTACATAATCGTCCTGCCACATGTTGTCCCGGTCGACCAGCGAGCGGCGAATCGACGAGGGGTCGTCTTCGATCTTGAAGGCGACGTAGAGGAACTGGTCATCGTACGTCATCCACGCCCGGATCCCGATCTCAGGTTGGATCTGTTCTTCAGGGAAGGTCTCCGAGAAGTTCTGCGCCACCGCCGCGTTCATCCAACCGGTGTCATCCAGTTCGCCGTCGATCACGATGTCGCCCAAGCGCTGCCCGAGGCTGAGGGTTGGCTTGAGGTTCGGGATGAACGTGTCGGGATCGATAATCTCGGCCGTGGCTTCGTCGCTGGCTTGGGCATAGGCCTGGGACGGGGCTACGCCGAGAGCAACGAGTGTGGCGCAGCAGAAGAGCGCCAGCAGATGGAAGGGGTGTAGCTTCAAGTAGTTCATGACGGGCTGGATTGACGCAGTTGGGGGGCGTCATGTGAAATGCAGAGGGGAAGGAAAACGCCGGTCCGTGTGCCTCCGTGGCAGATGTGACGGCGTACGTATCCCACCTCACGCAAGTTGATACTGAGTTGTGACTTACCGCTTGCGCGTGGTGAGTTGCCATTCCGTGTCGTGACGGGCCTCCCGAGCCTGCTCTCGACACCGAATCTGTTTGTCGTTACTTCAGATTTCTCAGCAACGACCGTGCTTTCTTGCGAACGCTTTGATCTGGATGATCACGAGCGATCCGCTCGAGACGTGGTGCAGCATCCTTTTCTGGCAGCTCGGCCAGCACCTCCAAGAGTTCGAGTTGGGCATTGATGATGTCCTCCTCAGTGTCGGCCTCATCGAACGAGAAGTCGAGATCTTCCAGTTGGGTTTCAATGTCCAGCTCTTCTACGGCTGCTTCGATCTCCGCCACGGCCTCATCGATTTCCGACTCGACGTTGGCCTCCATCCATTCATCGATATCGACCCCGTTGATGCTAATCGTGCTCCCGTCGATTTGCAGACTCCGGATGGCCGTTCCAACACCGTTCAGTGCCTTGCCGGCAGCTACAAGGCCAAGCTCGGCCGCGGCAACGGCGAATTCGCTCGTGACCAGCGCCATGCCTTCACAGATCTCCTGATCCCATTCGCACTGGGTGCAATTCTCGCAGGTGTAGGTCGGGCCGTTGTTGTAGCTGTAGGAGTACGAGGACGAACTGCTCGTCGATTGGCTGCCGGCCTGCCCGCGGAGCGCGCGGATGCTGCGGCGGGCTTCCATACGCACACCTTCAGACCGGTCGTCCTCAGCAGCCTTTTCGAGCGACTTGATGGCCTCGGAGTTGCCGAAGGTCGCCAGGACCCGTGCCGAGCGGATGCGAACAGCTTCGGACCGGTCAGACAGCAGGGCCGTTTCAAAGACTGGGCGCGAGGTCGGCTTGGCAAGCCGTTCAAGTTCGCCGAGACTGACGAGCCGGATCGCTTCTGAGCGGTCCTTCGCCAGTGCCCGTTCGAGCGTCATGACGGATCTGCTGCTTCCGTGCTCGCGGATGCCCTGCAAGGACACCATACGTACGGCTTCCGAGCGGTCTTTCATGAGGGCTCGTTCCAGAGCTTGCCGAGCCTTCTCGGTCCGGTGCCGGCTGAGTTCTTGGACGGCTTGGATGCGTTGCCCTTCCTTACCGTCCTCCAGCACGTCGATCAGGCTACCGACATCATTGCCGCCCTTCGCGGACGCTTCCATCCGGCGCTCCATCGAGTCGCGCTCACGCTCCAGCCGGCGAAGCGCACGTTCCATGCGGTCCAACTGGCGGTCATCCTGGTTGGCGTCCCGAGCCTGATCGAGCTGCTTCCACAGCTCTCTGAGCATCGACTCCTGCTGCGCAGACAGCGACCGCATCTGGCGCTCGAGTTCGGTACGTTCCAACCCGCGGGCGCGGTTGTGCTTGGTCATGAGTTGTTGGTGTGCCCGCATTCGCGATTCCAGGGCCCGAAGCTGCTCGTTCATTTTCCGGTCGGAATATTCCGCCCGCGCCCCAGATTCGACGGTCATCTCACCGCCGTAGCTCCGGCCAGACGCACTGCGGATGGAGACCGGCCCGTTGACGTTCGACATGGTCAGACGCGTCCTCCCGTTGCCCATGCTCGCCGAGGCCGACTTGCTGGACGAGTACTTGTTGGTCTGCACCTTGATGGCGAAATCCGACCGGATCTTGCCGTGCACCGTGGATGCTTGAAGCCGCACGTCTGGCTTGTCGGCGAGCGTCGCCTCAATGGGGCCATTGACGTTCGAGAGACTCACCTTTTCGGCCTCGACCTTGCTCAGATCTGCCGTGAGACGCCCGTTGATGGCAGAGAGATCAGCAGGCCCGCTGAAGCGCTCGGCCGTGAGCCGGCCATTGATGGTGGCTAGTTCGAGCTTGCCCGTAAAGCCTTCGGCATCCAGGTTTCCGTTGATCAGCGACACATCCAGCTCTGCCGAAGCCGGCACCTCAACGACAAACTCGACGCTTGCCGGCTGGCGGAGGTACCGGTCTTCCCTGCTCCACCGGCCGTCGTTGTTCCAGTCGTCGTAGTCGACTTCCACCTTGATCCGGTCTTTGCTCGCGTCGATCACCACTTCGACTTCGGAGAGGCGTTCCTTGGCGTAAGCGCAGACCTCAGCTTTGACGTGCGCCTCGGCATCTTTCGACGGCCGGAAGGTGGCGTTTCCATTGATGTTCGACAGGTTGAACTCTCCATTGCGGTCGAACGCATAGAGCTGGTCGACTGTGCGGCACACCTTGTCGCCATAGGCCTCCCAGGCTTCTGGGTTCACCTCCGGCGAAACGGACTCCGTCATGGCAGGTGCCGGAGGAGGCGGCACCTCCTCAATCATGAGGCTCGACAACGGCATGGCCTCGACCTCGGCCGCAGTGGCCGGCTCCAACTCCAGTGCCGACAGCGGGACCAACACGCCCAGGGCGACCAGCAGGCCGGCACCAAGCGCCACGCGGGTTACGTTGCGGCGGCGGCGTGGATCGAGAATAGCCAGCATCCGGCCTTCGAGTTCAGAGCGGCGCGCCATCGCAACCGTGGGGCGTGCGACCCAGCCGGCCGTCCAGTACGTCCGGGCGATGTCGAGCAGATGGGTGGCGTAAGACGATGCTTTGAGGCCGGCCATCAAGACTTGATCGTCACTGGCGCGTTCGTGCTCGCGGCGGAGCTGCTTGAGTGCCATCCAGGCCAGCGGGTTGAACCAGTGCAGGGCAACGGCTAACTGACCCACGCTCTGCGTCACCCAGTCCCAGCGCTTGATGTGCGCGTACTCGTGCAGCAACACCGCCCGGAGGCGTTCGTCGTCCCACTCCAGCGCGTCTTGCGGCAGCAGTACGACGGGCCGGATAGCCCCCCAGGTCATCGGCATGGATACCCGTTCCGATACGTAGATGCGCACCGGCCGCTCAATGTCGTAGTGCATCTCGATGTTGCTGCCGAGGCGGATCAGTTGGGCTTCGTCTACCCGAGACGCGCGGCGGGTGATGCGGCGCATCTGCCAGGTGCCGTAAAACAGCCGGCCAGCGAAAAACACGACCCCCAGAAGCCAGGTCAGCCCGATGGCTTCGAGCGGGTTGAGGCCGCCGTACCATCCTTTGATTCC
>JBCDHV010000174.1:0-7769 GCA_038749615.1 Bacteroidota bacterium | reverse complement strand
TTCGTGTCGCTGCTCGTCGTGGACCAGCGGCCAAGTGCCATCGACGAAGAAGTGCTCAGCCAGATCGGCACCAAGATCGTTGCGCAGCTCAACGACGAGAAGGACATCGGCGCGGCGCTCGTGGGCACGAGCGGGGCCTCCGCGCTCCGGCAAGTGTTGGCCTCGCTAGACTCTAAACAGCAGGCCCTCCTGCTCGGCCACGCCTTCCCGATGCCAGTCGTGGTCCAGACCCGTACCTACGACGAGGAATTTTTCGCCGCGATGCAAGACGAAGCCTTCGTCGGGGCCAGCTTCGCGTCTGTAAAGGACCAAACCGACGGTCTCTTCTGATCTTCTGGAGATGGCATCTTCAAGAGATCGAACCTAACCCTACCTATGCGTTTTCTTTCGTTCTGCCTCGCCTTACTGGGGCTGACTCTGCTTGCCCCTACCTCTGGATTGGCTCAATCCAAGCAGTCGCTTTTGTCTGACGGCAAGAGCCGGGCCAACGTAGCCCAGCGCGCCGCGCCGGCCTTTGGGCGGGCCGTGGCCGTAGCCGAAGGAGCCGTTTTCATCAGCGAGCCGGACAACGTGCTCAACCCGGGAGCCGTGTACGTCTACGAGCAAGACGGTGACGGCTGGGGCCTCGTCCAAAAACTGCGAGACCCCGACGCCGCCCCAGGCGATGGCTTCGGACGCGCCCTGGCTTACTGTGACGACCGCCTCTTCGTCAGCACCGGCCCCACGCCGGCCCTCGACGAGCGCGTCGGCGTGTATGAATGGGACGGGTCCAGCTTCGAACGCGTGGCCCTCATCACGCCCAGCGATCCCCGCCGAGGCAACGGGTACGGCAGCCAGATGAGCTGCGACGGTACGCAGTTGGCCATCGTTGCCGGCGAAACCGAGCAGGTGTTCGTGTTCGACTCGAACGGCGGCGAGACTTGGACCGAAACCGCAGTCTTTACCACGCCAGAAGCCGGCAGCCGCTTTGGCCGGTCCATTGCTCTGAAGGGCGACCGGCTGCTCGTCGGCGCGCCGCTCTTCGCCGGCCGTATCGGCGAGGCGTATCTGTACACCCGTACCGACGGAGCCTGGGGTGAACCCGTTGCTCTCCACCCAGCGCCCACAGGCAGTGCAGACCTCTTCGGTCAATCCGTGGCGTTGCTGGGGGACGAGGCCATCGTAGGAGCCGTCTCGAAGCAGGCGCGAGGCGGATTCGGCGAGGCGTATGTCTTTGACCTCTCTGATGAAGCGTACAAATCGATCACCCTGGCCGGCCTGCTCCCTGGTTCGTCGCGGCAAGCCTACTTCGGATACGCCGTGGCGATGTCCGGAGACGGCATCGTCGTCGGTGCGCCCCTGAATGAAGGCGGCGGCGGTGCGTATGTCTTCGAGCGGGTAGACGGGTCTTGGACGTTCAACAGTGAACTCGTGGGCAGTCGTTCGGTGGACGGCGACCTGATGGGCTATGGCGTAGCGGTCACCGGCAGCAACTCGGCGCTCGTCACAGACATCGCGTCCGAATTTGGAACAGGGTCGGCTTATCTCTTCGACTACGACCAAGCGGCCGAATCCTGGGCCGAAGTGGCTCGCTTCGCCGGCGACGGAGACGAAGTTGAGGCGATGGTGGGAGAAGCGACGGCCTGCACCGATGGCACTGCGGGCGCGTTCGGCTGTGCGAACATCGACTTGCTCTCGTTCCTTCCCCTGTCCGATTTGGGTGGCGCACGCGGCGTTCGCGTCAACGACATCTGGGGCTGGGTAGACCCCGAGACGGGCCGCGAATACGCCATCGTCTGCCGCGAAGACGGCACGGCATTCGTCGATGTCACTGACCCGCTCAATCCCGTGTATCTCGGCAACTTGCCGACGCACACGGTTCCGTCTAACTGGCGGGACGCAAAAACCGTCGGCAACTATGCCGTGATCGTGAGCGAAGCCCCCGGGCATGGCATTCAGATCTTCGACATGAGGCGGCTGACTACCCTGGCCGACGTCCCCGCCGAATTCGAAGCAGATGCGCACTACCCCGGCATCGGCAGCGCACATAACATCGTGGCCCTTGACGAGGCCGGCTTGGCTCTAGCCGTTGGTTCTGCCGGCGGATCGCAGGGGTGCGGGCCGGGCCTGCACATGGTGGACCTCACCGATCCGTTGTCGCCCTCATTTGCCGGCTGTTTCAACGATGAAGGGTCTGGGCGGCGCGGCGACGGGTATACGCACGACGCCCAATGCGTCATGTACGATGGACCGGACACCGACTACGCCGGCCGCTCGATCTGCGTGCTGTCGAACGAAACGGATATCGTCATTGCTGACATCACGGACCCCAGTGCCCCGCAGCTCATCTCGCGCGCCACGTACCCCAACGTCTCCTACACCCACCAGGGCTGGCTCACGGACGATCACCGCTACTTCTTCCTCGACGACGAACTCGACGAGCGAAACGGCCTCACGACGGGGACGCGTACGCTGCTCTGGGACGTGATCGACCTCGACGACCCGGTGCTCACGCGCGAAATTTCCGGCTCCACGCCAGCTTCGGATCACAACCAGTACGTCACCGGCGACCTGCTCTTCCAGTCCAACTATGCCGCCGGCGTTCGGGTATTCGATGTGACAGACCCTGTAGAAGCGGAGGAAATTGCGTTCTTCGACACCTTCCCAGCCAACGACAATTCGGGTTTCAACGGGACCTGGAGCAACTATCCGTTCTTCCCGAGCCGCAACGTAATCGTCACAGGCCGAGGGGCCGGCTTGTTCGTCATCCGGCCGACGGAATTGGTGTTCGGCGTCTCAACAGAAACACCGACGCCGGCCGCCGTCTCCCTCTCTGCCCCTTACCCGAACCCCACCGCCGGTATGACCCGGGCCAGCTTCACGCTCGATGCTCCAACGACCGTTCGAGCCATCGTGTACGACGTGCTCGGCCGCGAAGTGTATCAAGTTCTGAATGCCGAACGCCCCGCCGGGATCGTCGAGTTGGAGATAGACACGGCTCCCCTTCCCAGTGGCGTCTATTTTCTACGCGTGACCACCTCTGAGACATCCGTAACCCGTGCCTTTGTCCGGCGCTAGCCTCAACTCAACCGCCATGTACCGTCGCTCGTTTCTGCATTTGCTCTCTGCCGGACTTGCAGGCGTGCCTCTGGCGGCCCGTTTGGGCGGCCGGCGCCTCGTTGAGACGGACATCCTGGTCTATGGAGGTGGAGCCGGCGGCACCTGTGCAGCGATTCAGGCAGCCCGGATGGGCGCGCGCGTGACCGTCATCGAGCCAACCGTCTGGCTGGGCGGCATGATCACCTCCGCCGGCGTGAGCGCGCTCGATGGTAACAAGTTTGGGTTTGGCGGCGGGCTGGTTCACGAGTTCCGGCAGAAGCTACTGGCCCACTACGGTTCAGACGAGGCGCTCTTTTCCGGCTGGGTCAGCCTGACCTGCTACGAGCCGCACATCGGGCAGCGCTTTCTGCGCGAGTTGGTCGATCCCGTCGATGGCCTGACCGTCCAGTACCAGACCGAGGTCGTGGGGTACGAGCGAGAGAACGAGACCCGCCGGCTCGTGACCACCATCGGGCCAAACGGCGAGACGACGGTCTACCGCTGCGCGGTGTTCATCGATGGAACCGAATATGGCGACGGGCTCAAGCTCGCCGGGGCACGGTACCGGCTGGGGCGCGAGAGCCAGGACGAGACGGGCGAAGCCTCGGCCCCCGAGCAACCCGACATGGAGATGCAGGACCTGACCTACGTCGCCACGCTGGCGCGCAAACCGGGTACGCCTCCCCCGCCGGCCGCGACGGTCATCGAGCAAGAGTATCGGCAGAGCTTCGCGTGCAGCACGCGCGCCAAGTGCCCGAACCCGGACGAAGTACTCCTCAACCACACCGTGCACGACTGGGAGAGCTTCATCACCTACGGCATGCTGCCCAACGACAAGGTGATGCTCAACTGGCCCCACCACTCCAACGACTATCCGATCAACGAGGCGGTTTTCGAGGACTGCTACTACCGCCGCCGGCACATCCGCAGCGCCAAGCTCCACACGATGCAGTACGTGCGCTACATGCAGCAGGAGTTGGGCCACCCCGAGTGGGTGCTTGCCACCGATGAGTACCCAACGGCGGATCATCTCCCGCTCATCCCGTACATGCGCGAGAGCCGGCGGCTCGATAACGGACAGATGATGACGACGGCAGACGTCGTGGCTCAGAATGGCAACCCGCGCGCGCCGATCCAGCCCAACGCCATCGCCATTGGCGATTACTTCCTGGACCACCACCACAGCAAGCACCACCTCCCGCCGGCTGAGCGGTTGCACGAGGATTACCCAGACAGCGCGCCGTTTCAGATCCCCATCGGGGTGTTCCTCCCCAACTCAGACGATGCCTGCCTGCTCGCTGGCGAGAAAAACATCGCGATCACCCACATCGTCAACGGCTGCACGCGGCTTCAACCAACGGTCATGCTACAAGGCCAAGCCATCGGTGCACTCGCCGCATTGGCCGTTGCGCGCAACCAGGCCCCGGCTGATGTCGAGGTCCGCGACGTACAGCATGCCTTGATCGACGCCGGCGCACCGATCTACGGCGTCTATGACATCGGCTCCGACCACGACGCCTTTGCGGCCGTGCAACACCTCGCCCTCGCCGGCGTCCTCGACGCGACGGATCCCACGGAGCTCAAGCCCGACGAGCCGGCACCCGAGGAGTGGCGGGCAAAATGGTCCAGCAAGGCCAACGCTGAAGCACCTGCTGGCCCCACGACCGGGGAACTGCTCATTCAACTCGCGCAACAGATCGCCACGCGCTAGCAGCCGCTCAAGTCCTCTTCGGGGCAAAAGATTGGGCAGGACCTGCAACCAGATCCTGCCCAACCACAAAACGACTACCGCCAAACCGATTCTCAGGCGACGGCCTTGGATCCGTAGACGAAGTTGTCTTCTTCCTCGCTGCGGATTTGCGCGGCGTAGGTCAGCATGATACCGTAGATCACCTTACTCGCGATGTCGGCCACGGTGTAGGTGAACTGCCGGCCAACGACCCCGATTTCGCCTTCGAGCAAGACGGGCATCAGGTACGCGCCTGGATACAGCATCCACGAGATCAGGAAAAGCCACCAGATGCCTTTCATCACACGCTGGGCACGGGGCGGCAGAGCCGACTGCTCGTTGAGCAGCTTGTACATCAGCCAGAGCACGTGGAAGAAGAAGACGGTCGAGATCGTACCCCAGATCAGGAAGAGCGGGATGTTCGTGACCTCGTAGAACTGGCCAATGTAGCCGGTGACGATCATCAGCACGCCGGAGGTCATGAACTGCAACGTGAGCGAACGCCGGCGTTCCCGCGTGATTTCTACCACAAAGAGGATCTGAAGCAGGAGCATCGGCACGTCGATGAGCCAGTTCAGGTAGCGATAGCCGTTGTTGAAGGTGTCAGGGGTCCCGAGTGCGCCGGTTGCAGCGGCCCCGCGCACGTAAGTTTCCGTTTCCGGATTGAAGACGAACGACGACGTCCAGTTGGCCTGCTGGGCGTAGAGCAGGAGAAACGCCGAGGTCATCACGACGACCGACAGGACGGAAGAAATCCGAAACCGCGCCGATACGGTGTTGAGGGTGAGCGCGAAGTAGAGCAGCCCCGCCAACATGGTTGCGTACCCAAGGGTGAGGATATGACTCACCATGTGGTACGCCATGGGCGAGTATTCAACGAAGTTCTCGAAGTTGAGCATGGTCCCGGTAGATTGAAGAGAAGTAGATTCGGGAAGCCCCACCAGGAAGAGAAAGGCAGAGGGTGGCCCGTTGACGACTTGAAGCCATCTCTTGTGTTCCGCCGGCGTGACCCAGACCGAAGCGCTCAAAGGGGTCAAGATGCCATCCTCCGAAGATGGCATCTCCAGAAAATCGACCCGCCGTTTGACCCACCACACCACCACACCCGATGATCACCGGTACGTTTCTCGACGAAATCACTCATGACATCCCCTCGCAGAACTGGGGGGCCGAGGAATGGAGCCGAGACTTCGATGCCATGCGCGCCGTCGGTATCGACACCGTCATCCTGATCCGGGCCGGCTACCGCAACAAGGCTACGTTCGACTCCAAGGTGCTCAACAACCGGCTCCCGATGATGCCGGCGTACACCGATCTCGTCGATCTCTTTCTCACTGAAGCGGAGCGGTGTGGCATGACGTTCTACTTTGGAACGTACGATTCCGGCCAGTTCTGGCATGCCGGCCTCTACGCCCAGGAAGCCGATCTCAACAAGGCGTTCTGCGACGAGGTGATGGAGCGATACGGCCACCGCCAGGCCTTCGGCGGTTGGTACATCAGCCACGAGATCAGCACGTACGACGATGGCATGATGTCGGTCTACGAAGACCTCGCCCGCCACCTGCGCGGCCTGAAGCAGCAACCGATTCTGATGTCGCCTTACATCAAGGGCGTGAAGCAGTTTGGCGAGGAAGCGCTGTCGCTCGATGAACACATTCAGGAATGGGCCGGCGTCTTTGCCCGGCTCGAAGGACACGTCGACATTGTGGCGTTTCAGGATGGCAACGTGCCATTCAATGAGCTTCAAGACTACCTGCGCGCCAACACCGACCTCGCCCGCCGGCACGGCATCACGAGTTGGAGCAACGTCGAGAGCTTCGACCGCGACATGCCGATCAAATTCCCGCCGCTCGATTTCCGCCGGCTTCGCTACAAGATCGAGCAGGCCCAGCAAGCCGGCGTTGAGAAGCTGATTACCTTCGAGTTCTCCCATTTCATGAGTCCCTACTCGTGCTACCCGTCGGCCCACGGCCTCTACCGCCACTACCAGCGCTGGCTCAACGAATCGACCAGCGCCCGGACGGCCTGAGCCGGCCCGCTCCGTGCAGACACCGCATGCAACGTCTCTGCGGTTGGCCCGTCTCAGCCTCGATTTGCCCAGAAGCCTCCGAACACTATGCCCCACCGGATCGATCTCGCGAACGCCAAGGGACGCTACCAATACGAGCTCCTCGAGCGCGTCATCCCCTTTTGGATGCGCAACTCGGTCGACGCGCAGCATGGTGGCTTCTTCAATTGCCTGGACCGTGACGGCACGGTGTACGACACCACCAAGTACGTCTGGCTCCAGGGCCGGCAAGTCTGGATGCTCGCGAAGCTGTACCGGACCATCGATGCCAAAACCGAATGGATCGAGGCTGCCGAGAACGGACTCGACTTTCTCCGGACCCACGCCCTCCGAGACGACGGCCGCGTCTATTTCGCCTTGACCCAAGACGGGAAACCGCTCAAACTCCAGCGCAAAATTTTCTCGGAGTGTTTCCTCGTCATGGCCCTCGCGGAAATGAGCCGAGCGCTCGGACAAGACGAGTTGATGCACGAGGCCGAGTCGCTGTTCGAGCGCGTCTGGACGTGGTCGTTTGATCTGACGCAAGTGGGCCGGCCTGCGCTCTCTGGCCAGCCGGCCGCCCAGGACCTCGCCGTCCCGATGATTCTGCTCAACCTGATCGAAGAACTCGTCGGCGACGATGCCGAACGGCTCGTGGCCTATCAGGACCGCATAGATGATTGCCTACGGCGCATGTTGCTCCATGTCAAACCAGACCAGCAGCGCGTCTACGAGACCGTAGCACCCGACGGGTCTTTGCTGGACGGGTCGGCAGGCCGGCTTCTGAACCCTGGGCATGCCATCGAGGCCGGATGGTTTACGCAGCATTGGGCGCAGCGGTTGGGCCGGCCAGCGCTGTCCGAGACCGCGCGTGACATCGTCCGCTGGTCGCACGACACGGGGTGGGACTCGACC
>JBCDHV010000173.1:0-7847 GCA_038749615.1 Bacteroidota bacterium | reverse complement strand
TGGCCGTCACAGGCCGAGTGCAGGTGTTCACCCGCGCCACGAGCCTGGGCGGCACGGAGAGCCTGATCGAGCACCGAGCCAGCATCGAGTCAAAGCCGACCACCACGCCGGTCACGCTCATCCGCCTCTCCATCGGGCTGGAAGCCCCAGACGACCTCACCGAAGACCTCGACCGTGCCTTGAGAATGACCTGACTCTTGGGTAACTAGTGCTACCCCACTGGCACCGGAACACGGCCTCTTTCCGAGACGTTGCCGGACTCGTCCCTAGCACTTCTTGCCCATCCCGTCCATGAAACTGCCCTTCGCTCTCGCTAGCCGGTTTGTGGCTGCCGAAACCCTTGAGAAAACCCTCCCGGTCGTTGCCGAACTCAATCAGGACGGCCTGCACGTCACCCTCGATCTACTCGGCGAGTACGTCAAGGAACGGTCCGTAGCCATCGATGCGACCAAGGCGTACGTCGATTTGCTCGACCGCATCAGCAAGGCCGGCCTCAACTGCTCCATCTCGATCAAGTTGTCGATGGTGGGGCAGAAGATCGACATGTCGTTCTGCCTCGACAATGTGCGGCAAGTCATGGAGGCCGCCAAACGGCACGACATCTTCGTCCGCTACGACATGGAGGGGTCCGACATCACACAGTCGACCCTCGACATTTTCGAGGAGATGTACCCGGACTACCCGGATCACTGCGGCGTCGTCTTGCAGGCCTATCTCCACCGGACGGCGGACGACATCGCGCGGATGTGCGAGTTGAACGCTCGCGTCCGGCTCTGCAAAGGAGCGTACGGCGAGCCGGCCTCGCTGGCGTACCAGGATATGGATGTCATCCGGGCGAAGTTCGTCGGCTACATGCAGCAGCTCTTGACGGGCGCCCGGTACCCCGGCATCGCGACGCACGATGACAAGCTGATTGAGGCCACGAAAACGTTTGCCCGTGAAGAGGGCATTCCCGCGTCCGACTTCGAGTTTCAGATGCTCTACGGCCTACGGCCCGAGACGCAAAAAGACCTCGTGGCTGAGGGCTACAACATGCGCGTGTACGTCCCCTACGGCACCGAGTGGTTGCCGTACTACAGCCGCCGGCTCCGGGAACGCAAGGAAAACGTGTGGTTCATCCTCAGCACCCTCTTTAAGCGGTAGAGTGAGCGTCAGCTCTCTCAGCTAGCCTTGGGCACCTCTACGATAACCTTGTCACCAGAAAAGTGCTCTACTCCCCTCACGAGCACGACATCCTCGATGGTTACGTCCGCGTCCAGGACAACCACTCGGGTCAGAAAGATCAACTCGTCGCGGCAGACTCGCGCTTCCTCCTCATCGAAGGGGTGGAGAATCACGATAGATCCTATCGTTTGTACATCAGTCCTTCCGACGTGGCTGCACGGGCTGGCAAACGAGTCGATTTTGACCACAACATTTCCCGACTCGTTAATTGACTTCTCAATCGTGTTGGCTATACCCGAGGCTACGATCACCGAGCGGCTCTCTCCGGTGTGAATGCCGAGCAGGTCGCAGGCTGGCAGCATCAAGACGGCGGCTAAGAAAAGAAGACGCATGCGAGCTGGTGGAATGATGTGAGTGAAAGGCCTTCGTGGGACAATCCAGAACACAGATCGAACGGGCCCAAGGTACCAACGCCCCATGCATACATTCATGTATGCACAATGATTGAGTGGCCTCCGGGTATGGGCATGTTCACGAAACACCCATATAACTACGCTGAGAAGATGCGTACTTTATGCATCTGTGGAATAGCCCGGGTGCCGGTCCTTCCACATTCTACTAGCGCCTCTGCTTTCTCGCAGCTCTCCTCCGCCTGCACTCTCTTTTGAGCATCTTACTGAGCCATCTGGCCAGTTTTTTGCGCCTCATCCGTTACACATCGTTCAAATCAGCCCTGTTTGCTGAGATGTCTTGACTCCATTGCTGCGTGCGATGGCCGGCTCGTCCGATTTTTTTCGCCTTTAGGTGAACAGTTTGCTCTGGCTTTCCGGCGTTAGTCTCTGACATCCCCACGCGTCACCAATTCTCACCCCAACCAGCCTCCGTTCCGACCGTGATGATAGCTACCGTGTTAGTCCTGACATGCTACCTCTTGTTCATGTTCGTCGTTAGCGCAGACGCCTGACGTCCGGCTCTGCCACTGGTTCTCAGGTCTTCCCCTCCTTCCCCCCAGCCGGCTTGCCATCTTGAACGTGGCAGGCCGGCTTTTTTTGTTCTTAGGCCGCGTCCTTACTCCACCATCGCCTTTTGCGCTACCGTACGGCCCACGTCGGTCAAGTGCAGCGTCCCGTCTTGCCGCACCACGAGCCCAGACCGCTCGGCACGCGACACGACGCCCCTCGCGAAGGCCGGCGTCCAGCGGACATGCTCGTGCAAGTGAGCGACGCGACTCTCTCTGGGCTCAGCCGGCGTCCCCTCGTGGTGCAGCAAGTGCACCGTCAGCATCTTCTGCCCTACATCCCAGCGCTGCAACCTGCGCCGTCTCAGCACGGCAACGACCCCTCGCTTGGGCGCAGCCAGGAAGACGAACGCAAAGACGAGCCCTATCGCGCCGGCCATCGACCCCGCAATCGAGGCATCGAGGGCACGGGCAATCCAGTAGCCTCCGACGGCGCTAGCCGCGCCAAGGCCTACGCTCAACACCAAGAGCACACCGAGGCGGTCGGTCAACAGGTAGGCAGCAGCCGGCGGGCCAATCATGAGCGCAACGACTAGAATCGACCCGACGGCGTCGAACGCCCCAACGGCCGTCACCGAGACGAGCGTCATCAAGCCGTAGTGCAGTGCTGCCGGCATGAAGCCTAGGGCAGACGCCAAGCCGGCATCGAACGTGGTCAGCTTGAGCTCTTTGAAGAACAGCAGCACGAACAGGATGTCGACCACGAAGATGCCTCCCATCAACCACAGCGCTTGCGGGCCAAGATCGGTTCCGCCCCAGGTGAAGCGGTTGAACGGCGCGAAGGCCAATTCGCCGAGCAGGACGGCGTCGACATCAAGGTGAACCTCGCCAGCAAATTGGGCGATCAGGATTACGCCGATGCTGAACAGCACCGGAAAAACGAACCCCATCGCCGCATCTTCCCGCACGAGCCGCGTCCGTTCCAACACCTCGACCAACGCCACGGTCAGGACGCCCGTCAGCGCGGCCCCGATGATCAGAAGCGGCGAGGCAAGATCTTCCGTGATGAAAAACGCCACCACGATGCCCGGCAGAATGGCGTGGCTGATCACGTCGCTCATCATCGCAACCCGGCGAAGGATCAGGAACGATCCCAGCAGCGCGCACGCGCCAGCCGTCACGACGGCAATGAGTTGGATTTCGAGTTGAAACAAAGCGGATTGGCGGTTGGGTGGGACGCTCGCAGGGGCCACCTTGGTTGGGCAGGCCTCCGGAAAACGGCCGTTCTGTTAGTATGAGTTTTGGGGCGTTAGCTCTGTGCGGGCTTCGGTGAGGCCTTCTTCGGTGAGAGCCCAGGTGCCGGGGGCGGTTTCCCGGACCCAGCCAAGATCGGCGAGGACGCGGAGGTTGAACGGGACGCTCGCCTGGTCTGCTGAAGCACTGACGATCGTGGCGATAGGGTGCGGATGGTGTGGGTTCTGGTGGTGCTGTGACAGCGCGTACAGGTTGGCCAGTACGATCCGTACTTGCAGCTTCTGCCGGTTTTGCCACCGCCGCACGGAGCGCCAAGCCAAGCCTCTATTCGGCGCAAACACCAACGACATCCCGACGATGAGGCCAGCGGCGAGCACGATAGTCGGCCCGGTTGGAATGTGAGCCGCGCGGCTGCTGACTAGGGCACCCGCGAGGCCGGCTAATGCGCCGAATCCGCCGGCAATCGCCACGACGCGCCCGAGGTGGTTGCTCCACTGCCGGGCCGCAGCAGCCGGCGCGACCAAAATCGCGCTCATCAGCACGACGCCCACCGTCTGCAATCCGATGACGATCGCCACCACGAGTAGCGAGGTCAGCAAAACGTCCACCATGCGCATGCCCAGGCCGAGGCTCTGCCCAAAATCGGCATCGAAGCTCACGAGTTTGAACTCCTTCCAGAAGAGCAGCATCACCAGCAGCGCAAGCCCGCCAAGCACGGCCATCGTGACCACGTCTTGCTCGACGAGCGCTGCGGCCTGCCCGAACAAAAACTGATCGAGGCCGGCCTGAGACGCCGAGCCGCTCCGTTGCACGAACGTCAACAGCACGAGCCCAACGCCGAAGAACACCGACAGGATGAGCCCAAGCGCCGTGTCGTACTTGATGCGGGAGAGCCGAACGATAGAGGTGATCAACAACGTGGCGATCCAGCCGGCCAGTGCAGCGCCCACGACGAGCACGAGCGGTGCCTTGCTGCCTGTGAGCAAAAACGCCAAGGCTACGCCTGGAAGCGCGGCATGCGAGATGGCATCGCCCAGCAAACTCTGCCGGCGGAGTACGGCGAACGTGCCCAGCGCTCCACTCGTGATGCCCAGAGCGATAACGCCGAGCGCGACGGTGCGCAGCGTGTAGTCGGTGAACAGGTCGAGGATCATCCGCGCCTCAAGGTCTGGCCCGGACGAAGGCGACGCGCCCCCCGTAGGCCGTCCGCAAATGATCTTCCGTAAAGGCCTCCTCAACCGGGCCGGATGCAATCCGGCGGACGTTCAGCAAGAGTACCCAGTCGAAGTACTCCGGGACGGTCTGGAGGTCATGGTGAACGACGATGACCGTCTTGCCGGCCTCTCTCAGCGTGCGGAGCAGCGTGATGATGGCGCGTTCCGTCACCGCATCGACGCCCTGGAACGGCTCGTCCATGAAGTAGATCTGCGCGTCCTGCACAAGGGCGCGGGCTAGAAACACGCGCTGTTGCTGCCCACCGGAGAGTTGGCTGATCTGCCGGGCCGCGTACGGGGCCATGCCGACCTGCTCCAGCGCCGCCAACGCCTTCTCTTTCTCCGCAGTCCCAGGCCGGCGAAACCAGCCCAGTTTGCCGTACAGCCCCATCATGACCACGTCTAGCACGCTCGTCGGGAAATCCCAGTCGACGCTGCCTCGCTGCGGAACGTAAGCGACCATCGAGCGCTGCTCGGCGTACGGCTTGCCGTAGATGCGGACCTCGCCGGCAAGCGGCTTGATGAGACCGAGCACAGCCTTGATCAGCGTCGTCTTCCCCGCTCCGTTTGGCCCTACGACGGCCATGAGCACGCCTTCCGGGACGTGCAAGTCGATGTCCCACAACACCGGCTTGCTGTCGTAGGCGACCGTGAGGTCCATGACGTCGAGAGCGTTCATTAGTCGGGAGGTAGGCTGCTTCGGCGCGACCGTGGCGGTGACCTGTAGAGACGTTGCGTGCAACGTCCTTACGGGCTTGCTGCTTCGTTCTAGGAAAAGGGGGTTCGGGATGACCCGTTCATGATCCGGTGCTGAGCGCCCCGACGATCGTGTCGACGTTGTGGCGGACGGTGCCGATGTAGGTGCCGGCCGGCCCGTTCGGATCGCCGAGGGCATCGGAGTAGAGGCTGCCGCCGATTTCGACGGATGCGCCCCGGGCTCGAACGGCTGCCTGTACCGCTTCGATGGTTCTCGGCGGCACTGAGCTTTCGACGAACATCGCTGGGATGCCACGCTCGACGATGAACTGCGTGAGGTCTTGCACGTCGCCGGTGCCGGCTTCGGCCGCTGTACTGACGCCCTGCAAGCCCCGTACTTCGAAGCCGTACGCCTCCCCGAAATACCCGAACGCATCGTGTGCCGTGACGAGCACGCGCTGAAGCTCCGGTACCTCCTGCGTGCGCTCACGGACGTACGCGTCTAAGTCTTTTAACTCGGCCAGATACGCCTCGGCGTTCGTGCGGTACGTGTCGGCCCGTTCCGGGTCGATCTCGGCGAGCCGGTCGCGCACGACCTCAGCCGCACGGATCCAGAGCGAGACATCGAACCAGATGTGCGGATCGAAATTGCCGGCGTACGTGGGCGAGTCGACGAGCAGCGAATCGGGAACGCCTTCGGCAGCCACGGCAACGGTTGGCAATCCACGCTGCTGCATCTGCTCGAAGACCTCGACCATCCGGCCCTCGAGGTACAGGCCGTTGTAGAAAATTGCCTCCGCGCTGGCCATACGCGTGACATCCCCTTCGCTCGCCTTGTACAAGTGAGGATCGATGCCCGGCCCCATCAATGCCGTCACACGGACCGCATCACCCCCGATCTGATTGACGAGGTCTGCCACAATGCTGGTCGTGGCCACGACGCTGAGCCGGCCATCGTCCGGCACCTCAGGAGACGCGCAGCCGGCTATCAGAAGCATGCAGAGAAACAGAAATCTGAAAACCATGGGGTTGATTCGTAATACGTGGGCGGCCAAGCGAAGGGAGCGGACCTTTCCCAGGCGTTTGGATCTATTGGTGTTTACTCGGATTCAGCCGGCCGGACGAAGATGTAGTGTGCGGCTTCGCGGCCGATGACGTGCTGGGCACCGTCCACCTCGACGGTCAGTGGCCCGTTGTAAGGCGCGAGGGTAATCACATCGAACGCCGTCCCGGGAAAGAGCCCCAACTCCCCGACGTACCGCAGCAACTCCGAGTCATGATCACTCACTTCCGAGACGATGACGCGCGTGCCGGCCTCGATCTTGACGAGCGGAATCCGGACGCGGCTCGCCATCGTGCCGTCGCGCTGGGGAATCGGCGCGCCGTGCGGGTCGAACGAGGGATGGCCGAGCATAGCATCCATCCGGTCTTCCAGGTCCTCGGAGAGCACATGCTCCCACTTCTCGGCCTCGTCGTGAACCTGGTCCCACGGCACGCCCATCTTCTTGACGAGATACAACTCGACGAGCCGGTGATGCCGGAGGATTTCGAGCGCAATGTCCCGGCCGGCCGGCGTGAGCGCCACGCCTTGGTACTTCTCGTGCGTCACGAACCCGAGGCCGGCTAGCTTCTTCACCATCCCCGTTGCCGAAGCCGGCGTGACGCCCAGTTTATCCGCGAGGGCAGACGTCCCGACACGGTCGTCTGCGCCGGCGAGTTCGTAGACCGCCTTGAGGTAATCTTCTACCGCTTGCGTACTCATAGATCGAAAGTTTAGGCATGCCTAAATTAGAGATTCGATCTATTGCGTGCAACTGGGCGCGTCGTCTTCGGCGAAATCGCAAACGAGGGCGGCCGGCGGTGCCGGGGAACCTGGCCGGTAACCGGCGGGGGTGGCTGTAGGCCGCGGAGGTCTTTGGCGAGTGGTTCTCGCCGGAAGCGTTGAAGTGTCGGGGCGTGCCGACGCTGGGGTGCAGGGGTGGCCGGCGGTGCCGGGGAACCTGGCCGGTAGCCGGCGGGGGTGGCTGTAGGCCGCGGAGGTCTTTGGCGAGTGGTTCGTGTTGGCGGCGCTTGGGGTGTCGGGGCAGGCCGGCTTTGGGATAAGGCAGAGGCCGAAGACCTCCGGGGCCTGGCGGGGCCGGCTGCCATGTCCTGGCAATCGGAACGCCACACCAAGCCCTGTCACCCGCTACGCGCCACACGTCCACTCGCCACGTGAGCAAAGCGAGCCCTACCGGGGCACCTGCGAGCTGCGGACGACGCCGGGGCCGCCGGCAGCGCGGAGGATCACGGTGCGGTCGTTGGCGGGGCCGGAGTATTGGACCCGGCCGTCTAGGTTGAGATCGCCGATGTAGTAGCCTCGGCGGACATCGGCGAGGTTACCGTTGAGCAGGCGGAGCATCGCCGTGCGGTCGTTGTCCGGGCCGGAGTAGCGGACCAACCGGTTGTCGCCACTCGCATCGCCGGCAACCAGAGCGAAGACGCCCGGGGATACTTCCACCATCGGGTCTTCGGTCGAGCCGTATGCGCGGCCCATGGCCTGCGAGAAGTCGTAGAGCGGC
>JBCDHV010000172.1:0-7853 GCA_038749615.1 Bacteroidota bacterium | reverse complement strand
GCCGCCGGGTACCGCAGCGCTTGGGGTAAAGTTCTTCCGAAACTGTGGCCCGGACACGACCACGAGATCGTCCGACGCGCCGGCTCCGACCACCGTGTTGCCATCGACCGTGGCCGAGATGGTCTCAACCGTGCTCGGGTACGTGCCGCCTGACACGCCAGCCGGCACTTGCATCACCGTTGAGAACGTGCAGGATCCGCTAGCGGCCAGGTTGCCACCGGAGAGCTGCACGGCAAATCTATCCGCTCCTAGACTGGCGTAGCTCAACTGAGAGCCAGCCCCACACACATCGTTCTTTGGGAGATCCGTTGGGGCGAAGCTTGTTCCCAACACATCCGTCACAGGGTCGCTAAAGGCGATGTCGGTGGCACCTGACGTCGTACTGGCGTTGGTCACGCTGAATTCGAGCGTGACGGTGCCGCCGGCCGCGACGGGGTCGTCCGTAAACTCTTTGGTCAGCAGGGGAGCCGGTACCACGAGCAGTTCCGCGACCGCCGGCCCGAACGTCGATGGACTGCCGCCTACGTCTGCCGTGGGCGTGCCCGTCGTGTTGGTGTACGTGCCGGCGGCTGCGCCAGCTGGGATGGAGACCGGTACGGTGAACGTGCATCGGCCCTCGGGCGGCAGGGAGCCGCCGGTAAACGTGAGCGCGCTGGCCCCGCTGATTTGGGAGCCGGCCCCGCACACGTTGCTGAGTGGCAAGCCCGTCGCGACGGCCCCGGAGAGCATCGCATCGAGATCGTCCGTGAACGCGATGTTGGCGGCGGCGTCGCTACGGGTGAAGTTGATGATCGTGAACTCGAGATCCACCGTGCCACCAGGGGCGACCTGGCTCGTGAACGCCTTATTCAGGAAGCCGACCGTCGCTGTGAGCGAGGCCGTGGCGAAACCACCACTGCGGTTCCCGCTGTCAGAATAGGTGAGATTCGACGTCACATTGTCGAACGTGCCGGCTTGGCTGACCTCGACATCGAAAGCGATCTGGCACGTCCCGGCATCACCTTGCAGGATGAAGCTGATGAACGCCGACACCTGGCTCGCTCCCGGCGTGATGGTGTAGCTGCCGGCCGGGCAGGTGTTGGAGATGTTTGCACTCGGAGCCGCGACGGTCATGCCCGGCGGCAGTTGATCCGAGAATTGGATGGATTGTGCGAAGGTGGACCGGATCGTGCTGTAGTCGAGGTCGAGCGTGAGCCGGCTGCGTTGGCCGAGGGTGATCAGCGCGGGCGCAAAGGATTTCGACAGGGAGAAGTTATCGGCATCCACCGTCAGGTCTGCCGTGGCGGGGCCGCTGTTGCCGGCGCTCGAGGTGAGATCGCCCGTGGTGTTGGTCAGCGTGCCGGCCGTGGTGCCCACCACGTTGACGGAGACCGTACAGATCGTGCTGCCGGACACCCCACCGTCCGCAAACGTGATCGTCGATCCGCCGGCCGGTGCGGTCACCGTGCCCTGGGTACACGTGTTCGTCACGCCCGGGACCGCTGCGATGACCATGCCGGCCGGCAGGTTGTCCGTAAAGGCGATGTCCGTCGCCGGCGTCGTGTCGTCCGTGTTGTCGATCGTGAAGATGAGCTGGCTCCCCCCGCCTACGGCAACGGTGTTCGGGCTGAACGCTTTCGAGAATGCAGGAGGCGTTACCTGAGCCGGTGCCGAGGTGACGCCGAGCAAGACGAGAAGAACCGAGAGGTACCGAAAGGCTGGGGCGAGCATGAGGGTGGAGAAATGGGTGGTGAGTTGAGAAGTGGAAAGGAGGAGATGGTGACACGTGGGGAACGAGGTCGGCGCGTTGCAGGCCTCGTTCCCCACCTATCTGGGTACTCCTCGTTTGCGGGCTCTACCAGGAAACGACGTTTCCATTCGCGATGAGCGCTACGCGGAGCCAGTCGTCGGCATCGACGGTGCCAGAAAGCGTGAAGTCAGCACTGGAGTAGCCTGTGGTGGCGTTGGCGTCTTTCCAGAGCAGCGCGTCTTTGGCATCGACTGAGCCACTGCCGTCGGCGTCACCTGGCCAGAGCGTGAAGACCGAGCCGGCTGTCCGCGTTGGGGCGGTCCCGTAGGCGGCCGTCGCCCCAAAGTCGATGGGCGCTTCCAGGTTCGTCGGTTGCGCAGAGAGCACGCCGAGGTGGTTCCGGTGTTCGACGGAGACGTAGTAGCTGCCGTCTTCGACGCGGAAGGCCAGGGCACTCTTGCCGTCGATGTCGGTCACCGTACCGTCTTGCTTCAGGAACCCAGCCCGGCTGGCCACTTGCGTCAGGCTCGTTTCCGGATCCCCGCTGTAGAGCCGGACGAGCACCCAATCGACCACGTCACTTTCGATCTTCTCGACGCGTTCGCCGCCGTCGTGGCCCCATCGTTCGGCTCCGTATGGGTTGTCGAGCGGAATCAGGCCAGCCGCAGCGAGTGCGGTCGACATCGTGCCGGCTGCGGAGTCATACGCACCACCGAGAAGAGCGCGGACCAAAGCCCTCTTGGCAGACGCATAGCCCTGCACCACTACAGCAGACAGGTCACCTGATGTCCCCAGCCCTGCCGAGGTCCAGCCGATCGCACTCGACAGCAGAGCTGCCGCGGTAGGCGTGACAGCAGGTGATCCGGTTGATGGGGAGGTGGTTGCGCCTGTGAGAGACCCGGAGCTGGTGAGAAGCGAGACATTTATCCCGGGGGAAAGACCAGACGTCGGCGATGGATTAGCTTGCCAAATCGCGACGTGTTGGCCATTGCCCAGCGTTGCTACGTCTAGGTTGGATGGCGCTTCGGTCCCAGAAACCAAGGTGTTAGGCGCTTGAATATTCCCGCCCCCGTCAACGCCTTGAACTGTAATCGAGGAACCCGACCCCGCGGTAGAGCCCGAGGAGGTCCAACCGACGAGGACTTGGTTCGAGACCGGATTGAAGGACGAGGTTACATGGGAGAGCACCCCAGACGAGGAAGAGTTCAACGTCAGAATGCCTCCCTCCAGAGACCCCTCGCTGAGCTGCCGGGCCTTGACGTAGTGGATTCCATTACTGGAATTGTAAGCCGCCCAAGACACAAGACCGAGATCGTCGTTGCTGTTGAAGCTCACGGAAGGGCGCCGGGCGTTTTCGTTCGAGAAACCACCTGCTTCGCTGAGTTGCACAACCCCTACTTCGGGACCGGCCGTCGCATTGAGCAGTTGAGCATAGACCTGATACGTCTGTGTGGACCCGTCAAGAGCCGCCCAAGCGAGAAGGAAGCCTTCGACGCTCGCCTCGTAAGCCACGTCTGCGCCAAAAGGGCTGAAGCCGGCATTTACCAACTCGACTAAAGCCCCGACCGCAGCCAGGTCCGTATCGAGGCGTTGCCCGACGATCCGACGTCCCCCAAAGGAATCGATCTCCGTCCACACGACCAACCATTCCTCGGTCGATTCGTTGAACGCCAGGGCCGGATGCTGCGCGTGCACACCAGACGGGCTGATGGCCACTCGGGCCTCTTCCGGCTCCCCGCTATCATCGACGCGGTGACCGTAGATGCGCGGCTCGCCCGTGGGCGTGTCACGTTCGCTCCAAACGATGACAAACGTCTCCTCGCCCACATTCTCGCCGGCAGACGGATGGAACGCGAGCACATTCGGGCTAGACACGGAGCTCTGTGCCCAAAGAGGCCCTGCGAGCAGAAGCGCTAACAGAGCAGAAAAAAAGGTGCGTTTACTCATTGCCGGCCTCCGGCTGTGCCGTCAGGCCACTCACGAGCGCTTCGAGCCGCGCGAGGCGGGCTTCAAGCTGTTCGTTCTCGGCTTCGAGTTCTGCGATCCGCCGGCTCTGGGATACGTTCTGATCCCGCAAGGCTTGCACGCCGGCCAGGGCGACGCCGTTGACATCCAGCGGCGACACATGCTCGTCGCTCGATCCGAGGCCGAAGATGCGGTAGAAGTCCTGGGCGACGGGGCCATAGTGGCGCGTACCAGGGGCTTCCGTTTTGAAGCGCCAAGAGAGCACGGGCAGCTCGTCGAGCTTGCGGAGCACAGACTCGCCATTGACCGGGCGGAAGTCGGTTTTCAACTCACGGTTCGAGGCTTCGATCAGGATACCACCGATGGTCATGTTGCCATTGGCGTCCACGATCATCACGTCGCTGCTGCCCCGTTTGACATGAAGCGGGCCGGCTGGGCTGTTCGTGCCCATTCCGATGTCGTTGTCGCCATCGATGTAGAGGGCGTTGGTATCTGCACCAGGCCGGATGCGGAAGGGCAGTTGGGAGCTGTTGGTCACGTCCCGTATGAAGAAGTTAGTCTCGTTGCCGACCATGTCCCACGTTTGCGGCGTCCACCCGCTTGCGCCGTTCTGTTCGAGCCGCAGCGTCGGGGAGTCCCCGTTGACGCTGTGCAGTTCCACGACGGGCGCGGCCGTACCAAAACCAATCCGTCCGCTGTCATCTAGCCAGAACGAATTATTCGGCGCGGAAGCTTCGATGAGGAACGGCCGGCGGGCACTTGTAAGGTCCTCGATGGCAAACATGTTCAGGCCACCGTTCGAGGATTCGTTGGCAGTCAACTGCCAATCTGTAGAGGGGAAGCTGGCCGAGCTACTCGTGTCGAAGAACCGGATCCGCGTGTTGTTTTCCTTGAGCCGGACCGTGTCGAAGCCGAAGGACTCCCCGTTGACACAATCGAGACCAACACACGAGCTGCCCACAACGATTTGGTCGTCGTTTACGACTTGGTCCCTCGTGCTGACATCCGATCTAGATCCAGAATCCTCGGTGGCTCCGGGGCCGTTGTCAGGCGTCGGTGCACCGGGCTGAGCGCCGGGATCCCGGCCGTTGTCTTGGGCGAAGGCTGGTGCCGCGGCCAACAACAGGCCGAGCAAGAGCGTGACGAAAGGCGTACGCGAACGGTTCATGGGGTGAGAGAGCTGTGGCAAAATGCCGGATGGAAGGAACGATAAAAGGGTAAAGTCAGAGCGTCTGAATGCGCGCCAGGAGCCGAGGCCGGTACGTGGCCCCTATCGGAAGCACCTGCCGCCCGATGACAAGCGAATGATCTTCGATGTCGGCGATTTGGTCGAGACGGACGATGTAGGAGCGGTGGACCCGCGCGAAGGCCTCCGCCGGCAACGCGGCTTCGAGCTTCTTCATGGTGCTGTGCACGAGGTGCCGAGCCGTCGCGGTGTGAATGAGCACATAGTCATCCTGGGCCTCGACGTACTGGACCGTGTCGAGATCGAGGCGGACGAGCCGGCCTTCGGTCTTGACGAACAAGCCCCCGTCGGATGCTGGAGCCGGCTCTGGTGCACGTCGGGTACGGACGCGCTCGATGGCTTGCAGGAAGCGCGCGTAGGAAACGGGCTTGACGAGATAATCGTCCACGTCCACTTCGAAGGCCTCGACGGCGTACTCCTGCTTTGCCGTCACCAGCACGACCGCCGGCTGATCTCCACCGCCCCGGCTACGCAGCAGCTCGATGCCGGACAACTCCGGCATTTCTACGTCGAGCAGCAGCACATCGGGCACGTCCGTGGCGAGCACATTGGCCGCCTCGACCCCGCTCGAGCACGAGCCGGCAAGAACGAGCGCTTCGTGACGGCGGACGAACTCTTCGAGCAACGTCCGCGACACGGCGTCGTCGTCTACCACGAGACAACGAAGGGGTGAGCCCACGGCAACGATAGCGTGTGGTGTACGATGTGTGGTGGTGCAGCGTACAGCGGTTCACAGCAAACCACGGTACCTGCCAACCTCCTGGATCGGGTGTTCGTCCGCGCCGCCAAGTACAACCAATCGCTCCTGCATGCGGCCTCAACGCACACAGTACATCAGCGCGAACGCGGGCAAAGATAGGCGTTTAGCCGGGAAATGCGAATCCGAGACCAAAATTTGCAGGCTGTCAGCGGATCAGCTTGCGGATCCTGGCCGCGTACGTACGGCTGACGCGAACCTCTGAACCGTCGGTGAGACGCGCCACGTACCCCCCCTCGCCATCGCTCGTGAGATGGGCCAAATGAGCAAGCGAAACGATGGTAGACCGGTGAATCCGGGCAAACTGCGCCGGGTCGAGCCGCTCGGCCAATTCCCGGAGCGTCACGTTCGTTGCCCAGACGGACTCGTCCGTTGTGTGCAGCAGCGTGGCATCTGCATCCGCCTCGATCCACCGGACATCGGCCATGTCGACGGGGAAGATGCGCTCGCCGGCCCGGACGAACAGCCGGCGTAGCGGCTCGGTGCGCAAGGCCTCAGCTGGGGCTCGTTCCTCCGCCAGCCGGTCCTCTACGCGGGCCAGCGCCTTCGCAAGCCGGCCCCGGTCGAACGGTTTGAGGAGGTAATCGACGGCCCCAGCTTCGAAGGCGCGAACGGCAAACTGATCATACGCCGTCGTGAACACCACGGCCGGCGCGTCGCCACCGGCTCCGTTCAGGATGTCCAGCACATCGAAGCCATCCAGCCCCGGCATCTGCACATCGAGAAACACGAGGTCCGGCGTCAGCTCTCGAAGGCCGGCCAGTGTCTCATCCCCCGTGCCGGCCTCCCCGACGATGTCAACCTCAGGATGCGCCACGAGGTATTCGCGGAGCAGTTCACGTGCAAGCGGCTCGTCGTCAGCGATGAAAGCGGTCAAGGGGTTGGGTGGTTGGGTGGTTGGGTGGTTGGGTGGTTGGGTGGTTGGGTGGTTGGGTGGTTGGGTGGTTGACGGCCAGATACTTGCCACATCTGCCACCCTGCAACACCTGCCACATGGTGTGGCTGTGTAGCAAATGTGGCCGTGTACCGAATGTGGCCGTGTGGCACGGTAATCTTCTCCCGCCCAACCACAGCGAGCAAGGCGAGCGTCCCACCCAACAGCCAAACCATCAACCATCACGCCGGCACGTCGAACGAGACGCGGAAGCCGTGGGGGGCGCGGTGGGCGAGGGTGAGGCCTGAGCCGAAGCGGGCCTTGAGCCGGGCGTCGGCGTTACGGATGCCGATGCCAGAGCCGGCCTGGGCGCGTGCGACGGCCCCTTCGTCCCCGACGCCGGTGTCTTCGACAACGACGTGCAGATGCCCGTTCTCGCGGTGGGCCTTGAGCCGGACGATGCCTCCGCCCGGAGCCGGGGCGATGCCGTGGCGCACCGCATTCTCCAAGAGCGGCTGCACGATCAGCGACGGCACCGGCACGCCGGCGGCCTCAGGCTCGACATCGATGTCCACCTTGAGCCGGTCTGGAAAACGCCGGCGCTGGAGCCGGAGATACAGCTCGGCGGAGCGGACTTCTTCCTCGAAGGGTACCATCGGCTCCGTCGTCCCGTCTAGGGAGCGCCGCAACAATTCTGAGAGGTCGGCGATCATCTGGCGCGCCTCTTCGGCGTCCCGCCCCACCATCGCGCTGATCACGTTCAAGGTGTTGAACAGAAAATGCGGCTGGAGTTGGGCGCGCAAGGTTTCGAGTTGCCGCTCGCGGGCCAGGGCGGCTAGGCGCTCCGCCTGTCCTTCCTGAAACGCGGAGCGCTGAGACGCACGCACGGCGTGAAAGACGGCAAAGACGATCCCGTACAGCATCGCGTGCGTCAGACCGATCCAGCCGGCTCTGGCCAACACGGCTCCGTACGCTGCGTCCCCGGCAGACCATCTCGTAAACTCGAGGTAGATCCACGTCGTCCCCACCACATACAACGGCCCGATGATGAAGTGTGCGAGCACCTTCGCGCTCTTCGGGCTGTTATCTAATCTGCGAATCAGCACCCACCAAGCCGGCACGCTGAGCGCTGCCAAGATCCCCGCCTCCAGCACCATCGACGGCATCAAGTACACAAAGGGCACGTCCGCCAGGATGGCAACCACACTGGCGTAGGTCTGGGCAAAAACGATCCAGCACACGCCGGCGATCAGCACGCCACGCCAGGTGATCTGGGGAGGGG
>JBCDHV010000171.1:0-7866 GCA_038749615.1 Bacteroidota bacterium | reverse complement strand
TGTTCCGTTGTTGCAAGAGTGCCGCGAGCTGCTTGGAGCCGCGGACCCATCGCGCTTGGAGGCAAACTGTCTGACACAGCTTGGCTATGCGTTGAGCGAAGGGGGAGCGTTGGAAGCCGGTTTAGAGGTCGAGCTTCAGGCGCTGGAGGTCGAGCGTGCGCTCGCCGGCACCGATTCAACACAGGGCATCTCGACGATGTACAACAACATTGCGACATCGTACTACACGCTGGGGGAGTTCGAGAAGGCGGATTCCTTGTACCGCCGTGCACTCGCCATCGACGAGCACAGGCTTCCAGACCATCATTCGACATTGGCTAAGGCTTACGGGAGTCTAGGATCCACCAACAGTGTACTCGGCCGGTACGACGAGGCGGTTGAGTTTTACCGCAAGGCTGTGGAGGTACTGGCTCGTGGTGACACCACCGCGCAGTACGTCACGAATGTTCTGTACAGCTTGGCGAATACCGAGCTGGCCATGGGCGACTTCGACGCGGCCCAGCGGACCTTCGATCGCTTACTTGCGGGCCGGCGACTTCTGCTCGGCCCAGATCATCCGAACACGTTGATGACCGAGGGCGCGTACGGGGGGCTGATGTTTGAGCAAGGAAAGATTCAAGAGGCGAAGGCCTGGTTCGAAGACGTACTGCAGCGGAAGGCCGAGGTCTTCGGGACGGCGCACCCGCGGTATGCGAACAGCATGAGCCGGCTGGCGCTGGTCGAGTTGGCTGCCGGAGAGCCGAGCGCTGCGCTACGCCATGCCCGTGAAGCCCAGCAGACGTGGTCTGAGGTGCTCCCGGACCACTACGTCCACGGCCGCATCTGGACGATCCTGGGAGACATCCTCGCCGCAACGGACCAGACCGAAGATGCTATCGACGCCTACCGAACCGGTCTCGGCTACCTCCAGCCGACGCTCCCCGAGCGCCACATGCTCGTCGCCGACGCGCAGTTGGGCCTCGCCCGTGCCCTCCAGACCGCCGGCACCGCCCCCGCCGAAGCCGATTCGCTCGAACAAGCCGGCCGCGCCACGCTGATCGACCTCCACGGCCTTGAGCATCCGCGCACGCGCAGGATGTTGCGTGGTACCTAGTGCGTAGATATATGGTGTGTGGGTTTGTAGTACGTGGTCTTTCGATACGTACTACAAACCCACGTACAACGCACTACGCAAAGCACACGTACTACAGACCCACGTACAACACACGACGCGAAGCTCGACTCGTCGAGGTTCGCAAGTGCGCGATATACGTGCCTGGGGCGTGGCCGGCTAGGTCGAGCTGAAGCTCGTGGAGGCCGGCGGGTTGGCGCGCGTCGACGAGGCGGGCGACTTCGCGGCCCAGCAGGTCGTAGACGGTGAGGCGGACGTGTTGTGGCGCGTCGAGGGCGTAGGCGAGCGTGGTCGAGGTGCTGAACGGGTTCGGGTAGTTGGGGAGGAGTTCGGCGTTTGCCGGTACCTCTGGCGTCTCGGTATCGGTGCCGCTCGGGGCGTTTTCGAGAAGCAAGGGCGCCCAGCCGAGGTTGTTGGTCTCGTGGATTTCGCTGAGGGCGTTGTCGGGGTCAATCACCGCGTAAATGCGGACGGCCCGGCCCGTGAGGCTTTGCGGCACGGTGATGTCTGCCGACACCGATGCGGCCCCCCGGGCTTCCGTTGCCGGCAGTTGCGGGTCTGGGACGTCTGCGGTGCCTGTAAGCGGCACCCCGCCCGCATTGGGGTCGCCGGCGAAGAAACGGACCGGGACGCCGGCAGGCGAGGGGAGTAGGCTGTAGTTGCGGACGAGCGCTTGCACGGTGACCGGGTCGCCCAACTCGGCGCTGTCTGGGAAGAAGGCAAGATCCTTCGTGCGCGTCTGCGCGGCCTCGCTCACATTCGGATCGTTCTGCTTGAGGCCCAGAAACCGATTGGGGACGTTCAGCGCCAAGTCAGTCGCGCCTCCGTAGCGCAACTCCCAC
Organism: Bacteroidota bacterium; assembly: GCA_038749615.1. Classification (GTDB taxonomy): domain Bacteria; phylum Bacteroidota; class Rhodothermia; order Rhodothermales; family DATKEJ01; genus JBCDHV01. Next base: position 5,913 of record JBCDHV010000171.1, on the reverse strand, counting down.
CACGTCGGCTCGTCTCCGGGGCGCGCAATCGATGGCTCCACGGCGTAGTCGACAACAAGCGCACCGCTGCGGTCCCAGTAGGCGAACGGCGTCACGGAATAATTCGCCTGCCGGCCTTCGACCGATGAGTTGATCGGCCCAAACTCGATGCTCACGGCTTCGAGGTTCGAGACGCTCGTGCGGTGAGTCTCGAAGGTTTGGGTCGAGTAATCACCGTTGAGGTTGAGTTTGAAGGTTGGGATCGGCAGGGCGATGTCGAGGTTGCCGGCGATGTTGAGGCGGGTGCGGTTCTCGGTCGAACTGAAACTGGCCGATTCCCGCGTGACGTCCCACGTGATCGCCGAGGTGCCGAGGCCGTAGCGGCTGCCCTCGTACACCTGCTGGGCTTGCCGGCGCGGGTTCACATCGCGCGGGTACGAGAGGATGTTGCCCGGCTCGTGGTCCGGCCGGTACGCCGTTGCTTCCGGCGTCGAGGCACCGAACCAGGCGTCCACTTGCGGCCTCGGGATCACGAAGACCAGATGGCCGGCGTCCTCGCCGCGGATGAAGAGCGGATATTCCCACACGTCGTAGTCGACGACATTCGCGTAGAGGTGATCGTCCTGGAAGATCTGGACGCGGGAGGTGATCGTGATCGTCCGGGTGTCGCCCACGAGTTCGGTCAGGCCCTCGCCGTAGGAGCCTTCGATGCTGAAGTCGACGGCGCTGAGTACGCTGGAAAGCGCAGCCGTCGCGGTGCCGGCTACCGGGTTGCTCCCGAGAATCCCGCCGAGGTTGCCTTCGAGGCCAGCGCCCAGGTTCCAGTCGCCGATGACCTCGGTGGTGACTTCCACAGTCGATGAGGTCTGCTCGGTGTACGTCGCCGAGAAGTCGCACTGGGCGTTCGGGAAGCAGCCGCCCACGTCGAAGGTGGTGCCGCCGAACACGTCGAAATGGATCGGTGGGGCGTTCAAGACCACGAGCGGTTGGATGATCTCTGTCTCGCGGGCGTAGCGCGGCGCGCCCAGCCGGATGCCCCGGTCCCCGAAATCGCCGGCGACGACTGAGACCGAGCGCGGGCCGCTCAGGTCAGTGCGCTCGTCCTGTTTGACGGCGAGCGTTTCGAAGTTGAATTGGCCCGGCGTGTAGCGCAGCACACGCACCTCGTTGATGCCATCCTGATCGATGCCGCCGTTGTCCGAGATGTCTCGCGTGGTGACGGTGATGATTTCTGGGCGGAAGGCGTCGGTATCGCTGCCCTCGTACCAGAGCGCCGTGCTGCCGTCAAGGTCGGCGATGGCAAGTTGCCGGTGCGTGTTGCCGGCAAACGGGCCCGAGACGTCGCTTGCCAGCCGGTCGAACTGCTGGGTTTCCGTGTCGAAATCGTAGAGGAACAGCCGGCGGCCATAGTAGACCACCTCGAGATCGCCGTCGTTGTCGAAATCGGCCGCGTCGAGGGTCATCGGGAAGGTCGTGTTGCCGGATGACCCTTCGACACGCTCGTTGTTCGGTTCGTTGGGGACTAGCGCGCCGGCCTCGAATTGAAACGAGCGGAGGAACCACTCGGCCTGCGAGCTGCCCCGGTCGCGCTCGTGAAAGCCGGCGGTGATTTCGTCCGATCCGTCGCCATCGACGTCGGCTGCGATCACGCCCAGGCTGCTCAGTTCCTGGCGTCTTGGAGCCTGTTCGTAGAGCGAGAAGCCATCCGCCAGCGTGAATCCGCCGGCGTCGAATTCGAAGACCTCAACACGCACGCCCCAACAGCCGGTCGAAGACGAGCAGTTCGTCTCCCGTAGTTCAGTGCGTGCCACGACGAGTTCATCCGTGCCGTCGCCATCCACGTCGCCCGCGTCGATAGCGTACCGGATCGACCTCTGCACGTCGTCGCCAGCCGTCACGGGAAGCTGTGCGACCTCCACGTCAGCGAACAGGTTCAGCGCCGTGCCATCAACGTCGTACGCCTCGACGCGGAGCAGGCCGGCCGGATCGACGAAGGCAAATAGCAGCTCTGGTGTTGGGTCATCGTCTAGGTCTGCGAGTGCCAAGTTGATGCGTGTTGGGCTTTGGAATTCACCGAGCGTGCCGGCCGGCTTCCATTCGCGTTCCACCGGATCTGTCCAGACGAGGGCCGGCAGCGGATCGCGCAGTTCGAGGTCCGTGCCGGGAAACGCTATGCCCACGCCGTTGCCGTCCGTGGCCCAGACGTGAATGATCTGGTCCCGGCCATCGTCGTTGAAGTCGCCGGCCACGACGTCCTGTGCCCGCGCGTCGCCCGGTGAAAGCGCGCCCGTTCCTTCCTGTTGGCCTTGAAGCTGAAGCGAGTCTTCAAGGGCCGGGTTGCCGAAGTGAACAAAGTCGTAGAGCGTACGCCGCAGCCGGTCGTCGCCGTCGCGCGGCCCGTCGAACCAGACAAGCGCGATTTCATTGCCCGGCACGAGGCTGCGCTGGCCAGCGGCCGGATCGGCCGGTTGCTCCTGGGCAAACGCGAAGGCTGGGAGCAGCAGGGTCAAGATGGAGAGGCAAACGAGGAGACGAGGCATAGCGAGTGGACGTGGTGAGCCGTTTTGAAGAGAAACAGCGGTCCGTGCCAGAAGCGATCAGAACCAGCCCTGAAAGGAACGCTCTGCGGCTACTGCGGTGCAAGGGGCCTTCCACACGCACTACGTTCCACCACCGCTTACCGTTTGTCTAATGCTACGCCCGCGCAGCACAGTCCATGCCGTCACGCTCTGGCTCGGCTTCGTCGTCGTCTTCATTCTAGCCGGCGGTCTCGGAGCCGGCGTGATGACGCTAATCTTCGAGTCAGCGTTCGACGAGTCCATCACGGACGAACTCTACGCCATCGTCTTCGGCGTCGCCGGCTTCATCGCCTACCGTCTGGCTGCCGGCGTCGCAGCCAACAGCGGAAGCGTGCCGGTTCAGTAACGCCCGCCCTCACTATGAAAACCGTCCTTTTCCTTCGGCACGGCAAATCTGACTGGGAGGCCGACTACAGCGGCGACCACGAGCGTCCGCTTGCCAAGCGCGGTGTCAAGGCAGCCAAGCGGATGGGCCGGCTCATCGAGGCTATCGGGGCCGTTCCGGACCGGGCGCTGACGTCGACAGCCGTCCGGGCGCGCACGACGCTGGAGTTGGCCATGAGTGCCGGCGGATGGATCTGCCCGGTCGAACAACTGGGCCGGCTCTACCACGCGAGTCCAGGCATTCTCATCTCACAAATGCGCGCCGAACCAGACGAGACCGAGAGGCTGCTGCTCGTCGGCCACGAACCGGGCTGGTCCGAGACCATCGAGACGCTCATCGGAGGCGGCACGGTGCGCTTCCCCACAGCCGCCTTCGCCCGCGTCGACCTCCACATCGACCGCTGGCAGGACGCCGACGCCGACACCGGCGAACTGAAGTACCTGATGATCCCGAAAGCGATCGGTTAGCTCGCTGGGCGCGAGCTGAATCATGCTCGCTGGGCGAGCTGAATTATGATTTGGGATTTATGATTTATGAAGGGTTGCTCGTTCCGGTTGTAGTCGTCCTGAACAACAGTGATCTGACGGAAACCGATCTGAGCGAGCCAATCTAGCAGGACCTCACCGCTCCTCATAAATCATAAATCCCAAATCATAATTTCCCAGCAGTACCCTCCGGCACTAGAAACGCCGCCTCAACTCATTCCACGGTGATGACTACCGCAGCGGGTTCAGAGAGGGCTATGCCGTCGGAGGCGCGGTACGTGAACTGGTCGACGCCCTGGAAGCCGGCGTTGGGGAAATACGTGACGGTGCCGTCGGCGTTTTCGATGAGCGATCCGTTGCTCGGTGGAGAGTCGAAGATGACGGTCAGGGTGTCGCCGTCGGCATCGGTGTCGTTTGAGAGGAGCGCGACGGGGTCGATGACGATTTCCTGGTCGAGAGTGGTGGTCAGGGAGTCATCCACGGCCACGGGCAGGTTCGAGTTGACGACACTGATGGTCACTGTGGCGACGTTCGAAGCCGTCGAGGCGTCACGGGCACGGTAGCGGAACGTGTCTTGTCCCACGAATTCGACACGCGGCGTATACGTCCACTGGTCCCCGTCGATCTGGACGAGGTCGCCCTGGGTCGTGCCGGCTGTGAGTTCGAACGTGAGGTCGTCGCCGTCGGCATCGGTATCGTTGGCGAGCACGTCGGTGCTGATGCGGATATCGAGAACACGGCCGTGCTGAACCTCTAGCGCATCATCAGCAGCTTGCGGGGGGCGGTTCGATTGTTCGACGCGCAGCGTGACGGTTGCGATGTTCGACTCCGAGAACCCATCGCCGGCCCGGTAAGTGAAGGTGTCTGTACCGGAGAAGCCGGCGTTCGGGCGGTAGCTGAAGGACCCGTTCGGTTGCAGGGTCAGGACGCCGTTCTGCACATTGTCTATCAGGCGCGCCCGAAGTTCGTCACCGATGTCGGGATCGGAGTCATTGGCCAGGACCCCTGGAGCCGGCTCGTTCAACGTCTGGTCAGATCCGAGATCGTACGTGTCATTGAGCGCGAGCGGCAAGTCGTTGACCGGCCGGACGCGGATGGTGACGGTCGCTGTGTCGGAGACGAACGTGCCGTCGCTCACTCGATACGTGAAGCCGTCGCTGCCGGCGAAGTTCTGGTTGGGCGTGTACCGGAACCGGCTGTTCGGCAGGGGTTGGAGCGTGCCGTTCTGTACCTCCTCGATAATCTCAACCGTCAACGGGTCGTTTTCGGGATCCGTGTCGTTGGCGAGGATATCGAGTTGGAGCGAGGCGTCTTCGTCGAGGTCGAAGGCATCGTCGCGGGCCACGGGGCGCTCATCGACGGCCGTCACGTCGACCATGACGCTGGCCGTATCGTTCAATGCCCCGTCGGTGACGACGTACGTGATTTCCACCGTCCCGCTAAAGATTTGGGGCGGTGTGTAGGAGATGGCCTGGCTGTTCTGTGGGATCGAAGCCGTACCCGTTTCGGGGGCCGAGACACGAATGACCGACAGCGCATCCCCATCGATATCCGAGTCGTTCGCAAGAACGTCGAGCGTAAAGGCTTGCTGTTTAGAGCCGGCCGTGGGCTGTGCGCCTGTTTCGATGGCGAATTGATCGTCCTCGGCCACCGGCTTGTCGTTGACGGGCAACACCTCGATGAACACCCAGCCGGCACCGGGTAAGAGTTCGTTCCTGAAGGTATAGCGGACGCTATCCCGGCCGTTGAAATTGGGAAGCGGCTCATACCGGAACGCCGGCTCGCCACTCTCGAAGAGCCGTGCAGCCCCATGGTTGGGCGTTCCGATGCCTTGCAGCACGAGGTCGGCTCCGAACCGGATGCTATCGTTTTCCAGCGGACGGACATCGACGAACGAATCCTCGTCCACCGTGACGAAATCCGCGATCCCGATGGGGCGGTCCCGGTCAGGGTCCACGGGCTCCGGCTCCGTGGGGAGCTCCTGGCACCCGGCAGCCAGGAGCAGAAGAACAGGGAAGAGAAAAACGCGCATCAATGGGGGATTGCGAACAGCACAGATCAGAACCGGAGCGTTGTGCCAACGAGCACGTCGGTCCGGCCAGGGGCGTGGTGGAAATTGACGTGGGGGCGGGCCTGGAGTTGGCCGGCCTGGGGGACGTCATCGCCGGTTACGGCGGAGTCGAGTACGGTGAAGAGCGCGAGGATGAGGGTTAGCAAACCTGTACGGGCGCTCCATTCGCGCGTCACGACGGCGTCCTCGTACTCTGTGAGCCACGCCTGGTAAGACTCCAGATCGTCGAAGTTGACCCCTTCGGCAATGTACTGCTCGCCGTTCAGGAGCACATCGGCCCGGTAGGCATCCGCGGCTTCTTCGGAGATCTTCCGGGCCTGGTTGAACTGGAAGGAGAAGTACGCATACCCCACGGCAGACACCGTAAGCCCACCGATGAGCAACGACTGCCGCAGCTTCTGATCCTCGCGGTTG
>JBCDHV010000170.1:0-7876 GCA_038749615.1 Bacteroidota bacterium | reverse complement strand
GACCTCGTTCGCCCGGCTGCAAGCCGTCAGCGACGAACTAAGCGAGCCGTTTCACGCGCAGATCTATCCCTCGCGGCTGAACCTGTTCTTGCTGACCGAGGACGGTCGCTTCGCCCTCGACCCCGAAGCCGACGGCCGCGTGCGCCTCAAAGGCACCGAGCAGACGCACACGCTCGGCGAGCTTCGTCAGTTGCTCGCCGACTCGCCTGAAATGTTCAGTGCCAACGTGGCGCTTCGGCCTATCGCGCAGGACGTGCTGCTGCCGACGGCTGCCTACGTGGCCGGCCCAGGCGAGATCGCCTACTTCGCTCAGTTGAAGCCGCTCTACGAGTGGGCCGGCGTGCCGATGCCCATCGTGTACCCCCGCGCGAGTGTGTCGCTCGTCGAGGGCAAGGTGCAGAAGGTGATGGACCGCTACGGCATCGACCTGCCGGCGCTCGCAGGCGATCCGAACGTGCTGTTCAAGCGCCTCGTGATGGACCAAATGGACGTCGACTTAGACGCCGCGTTCAACGAGATCGGCGCGAAGCTGCACCAGGCCGTCAACGAGATCAAGCCCATCGCTGCCGGTGTGGACTCGACGCTCTCGAAGTCGGCCGAGTCCGTCCGGGCGAGCTTTATGAAAGAATGGAATGGGTTTAAAGGCCGCGTCCTCAAGGCCGAAAAGCGCAACAACGACGTCATCGAAGGCCAACTCGACAAGGCCCGCGTCAATCTCCTGCCCGCCGGCAAACTCCAAGAGCGCGTCGTTTCCCCGCTCTACTTCCTCAACAAGTACGGCCTCGACCTCCCCACCCGCTGCCTCAACGGCTTCGACCTAGACACGAGCCGGCATCAGGTGTTCGAGGTGTAGGTGGGCGGGTTGGTTAGTAGGGTATTTCCGGTGGGGAGGTTGGTAGGTGGGTAGGCGTATATTTACGCGTATACTCTTGGCAGACCCACCATCCCGTTCACCACCCAACCGACCCACCAGCCCACCATGCCCCCCTTCTCCCCCCTCATCGATCAGGCCATCGAATTGGCGGCGGAGTGGCATGACCAGACCTACCGGAAGAGCCGGTGGCGGCCTACGCAATACGACGCGCCGGCGGAGCACCTGCACCGGGTGCCGGTGATGGCGCATGTCACGGCGGTGGCGATGTCGGTCGCGCGAGCCGGCTGGGACGAGGAGCCGGTGGCTGCCGCGTTCCTGCACGATCTGCTCGAGGATGGCAATCAGTACGGCTCGACGTTCTCGTACGCTCAGCTTGCCGAAACGATGGGCACGCGGGTGGCCGATCTCGTCCAGGGCGTAACGGAGCGAAAGCGCGACGAGACGGGCGCGTGGCGGCGCTGGGACGATAGGAAGCGCGACTATATCGAGGCGCTTCGCAATGGACTCCCTGGCTCGGTGGCGATTAGCCTGGCTGATAAGACGCACAACTTCTGGACGATGAACCAGGCGCTCGCGCTCGGCATTGATATTTTTAGCGACGCGCCCGGCCGGAAAGGACTCAGTGCCGGCCCGGAACGGCAGTCGTGGTACGTCCATTCGGTGCTCGATGCTTCTCTTGGGCACGAAGACGCGCGTTTGGAACCGCTCCGGGCGCAGCTTCGAGACGAGATCGAGCGGTTCGAGGCTCTGATCGCAGAGCAGGCATGAAGCGGGCCTTGAGCTGGATGGCCGGCGGAGCCGTGGTGGCCGGCTCGTTGTTCGTAGCCGGCGTCAACGTGTGGATGCTACGGACGTTCGAGGCCAGCTCGCCGGCAGAAGCAAGACCGGCAGATACCGTCGTGGTAGTGTTCGGTGCTCCGCCCGGTTCCGAGGCGTACCCGAATCCATACCTCTACCGCCGGCTCGACCGAGGCCTCGAAGCGGCCCGCGCCGGCCATACGATATTCTTCACAGGAGCCGCCAACGAGGCCGAGGCTGCTAGCCGTTTCTTCGCCGAGGCCGGCCTGGAGGTCCCGCTCGATAGTACCGCCAGACGTACCGTGGACTCTGTCCGCGAGGCTGTGCGCCGGTATCCAGACCGCCAACTCTTGGCCGTCAGCCAGGCCTTCCATATTCCTCGAATTCGCTACCTCTGCAAGCAAGCTGGAGCCGAGTGTACCGGATGGCCGGCCGAAGATCCCGGCGGATGGCGCATCAAGGTCCGGGAAACCCTAGCCCGGGTGCGCGCAGTGCTTGAACGTTGAAAGGGGGAACAGGCAAGAGATGGACAGGAGAGGCGATCGTTAGAAGCTTTGAGTCAAGATCAGCCGACCCAGCCTCCCACCGACCGACCTACCCACCGACTTACCTACCCACCCCGCGCAGCAACGGCTTCACGTCGAGATTGCCGCCGGAAATGAGGACGCCAACGCGCTGGCCAGGGGCTTTCACTTTGCCGGTGAGCAAGGCGGCTGTGGCGAGGGCTCCGGTGGGTTCAACGACGAGCTTCATGCGCTCCCAGAGGAATCCCATAGCGTCGATGAGTTCGTCGTCCGTGACGGTCACGATGTCGGACGCGAGGTCCAGTACCGTATGGAACGTGTAGCGGCCGAGGAAAGGCGTCCGCGCACCGTCGGCGATGGTGTCTGGGTTGTGGACCGTGTGCAGGGTGCCGGAACGGAACGACCGGGCGGCGTCATCGGCCGCCGCCGGCTCTACGCCGACCACCCGGCAGCCCGGCGACAGCGCTCCCGCCGCCAACGCACATCCCGAGAGCAGGCCGCCACCCCCAAGGCACACCAGCAGTACGTCCAGCGGGCCGGCATCTTCGAACAACTCGACGCCAGCGGTGCCCTGGCCGGCAATCACGTGCGGATGATCGTAGGAGGGGATGATCGTGCTTCCTCGTTCGGCTCCGATCTCTGTGGCCAGGGCTTCACGGGTGGTTGCTGCGGGATCGTAGCGGATGATTTCCGCTCCGTAGCCGGCGGTGGCGGCCAGTTTGACGGCCGGCGCGTTGTTCGGCATGACGATGGCCGTTTCCACGCCTTGGAGCTGTCCGGCCAGCGCAATGCCTTGGGCGTGGTTGCCCGACGAGTAGGCGAGCACCCCGCGCCGGCGCTCCTCGTCGCCGAGGTGGGCGATGGCGTTGTACGCGCCGCGAAACTTGAACGAGCCGCTCCGCTGCAGATTCTCCGGCTTGAAAAAGACCGATGCCCCCGTGAGCTCGTCGAAGGTCCGGGAGGTCAGGATCGGCGTTCGGTGCGCCTTTCCGTTAAGAACTCTGGACGCCTGGGCGACCGCTTCGTACGTGGGGATATCGTCTGGGCGAGCTGGGGTGTTCATGCAGATTCGGGGGCCGGGATTCGTAGATGTAGAGACGGTTTTCGAAGATAGGAGACGGCCCCAATTCCTACCTTCTCAATCTATCTCGATGCCCGCAGCACGGCTACGTGCCACCCACCACCTGCTACCCCACCGCCATGCCGCTTTCTCCAAATTTGCCGCGTCTGACCGGGACGGCGCTACGACTCTTCACGTCTGCCGTAGAGGGGCCGGCGCGGAAGCTGTTGGTCCGCAAGTTCGAGCGTGAACTAGGGCTGGATTGGTTTCGGGCTACGCAGGTCATGGAGCCGCCTACACTGCATCCCGTCTGGCCGGTCGAGCGAAGAGCGGAGCAGGGCGCGCGCGTGTGGGATCACGAGTTGCCGCGTCGTTCGTTCGAAAGCGCTGATGAGGGCTTTCAGTACACCTCGGTGCTGGATTACGGCCGGGCCTACTGGGAAGGCCGGACGACGCCCCTGGAAGTCGCCGAACGGATTATCGCTGCGTTCGAGACAGTGCAAAACGCCATCGCGCCGTTCATCACCTTTGACGCTGATCAACTCCTACGCGATGCCGAAGCCTCGTCCATGCGGCTCGCCGGCGGGCTGGGCCGTGGGCCCTTCGAGGGCGTCCCGGTGGCGGTCAAGGACGAGTTCGACGTGGCCGGCCTCCCAACGAAAGTGGGCACGGCCTTCCGCAATCACGTGGCGGAATTCGATGCGGCGGCCGTCGCCCGGATGCGCGCCGGTGGAGCCTTGCTGATCGGGAAGACGGTCATGCATGAGTACGGCATGGGGGTCACCGGCGTCAACGTACGCGGCGGCACGGCCCGAAATCCGTACGCGCCTGGTCACATGACGGGCGGAAGCTCTAGTGGCTCCGGCGCTATCGTAGCCTCTGGCCTGTGCCCGGTGGCTCTTGGTGCCGATGCCGGCGGCTCGATCCGCATTCCGGCGGCACTCTGCGGGCAATTCGGCCTCAAACCGACGTTCGGCCGGATCAGTTCGTTCGGGGAAGCCCCGCTCGCCTGGAGCACGGCCTGCGCCGGCCCCATCGCCGGCACGGCTACCGACCTCGCGCTCGCCTACGCCCAACTCGCCGGCCCCGACCCCAACGATCCGCTCACGCTCGAACAACCGCGTCCGTCGCTGCTGGAGTGGGGGAGCACTAACCTCGAAAATGTCCGCATCGGCATCCCAACCGCCCTGTTCGAGTCGGCCGATCCCGAGATCGCGCGGACGTGTGAGCAGATGCTGGGCGTGTTCGGCGAGCACGAAGCGCAGCTCGTTCCCATCGAACTGCCGGCTATCGACACCTACCAGAGTGCGCACCTCGTCACGGTGATCTCAGAGATGGCTCACGCGCTCGCGCAAGACCGTGCGGAGCACCGCACCGAGATGGGCTACGAGGCGCGGGGCCTGTTGGCCGTTGCCGCCACGCTCACCACGGACGATTACCTGCGCGCTCAGCGAATCCGCACCCGGCTCATGCGCGAACTCGACGCCGCGTTCCGGGGCATTGATGTCATCGCGCTGCCCACGACGGCCATTGCCGCGCCGGCCCTCCGAGACGACATCTGGGCCAGCGGCGAATCTGACCTCGGCACCGCGCTAGCGCTCATGCAGTACGTCCTGCCGGCCAACTTCGCCGGCCTCCCCGCGCTCTCGATGCCCGCCGGCTACACCCGCGCCGGCCTCCCCATTGGCCTGCAACTTATGGGGCCAGCGTGGCAAGAGCACACCCTCCTCCGCCTCGCCCACGTCGGCGACAACACCCTGGACCGCCGCCGGCCAGAGGTGTTCGCCGAGTTGATGCCGGCGCGCGAGTTAGTGGACGGGTAGGGCCGGCGGGCCGAGCGATTTCATTCCACTCTCGCCGTGAGGCCCCAGCCATTGGCGCGCTCGGTTACGGCGACGAGGAGTTCGTTGGAGCCGGGCTCTAAGTCGAGAAAGAGCGTGTTGGCATCCTGCGAAAGGTCGCCGCGTTCGAGGAGGCCTTTGCTGCGGAAGGCATTGTCGCCAGCGTAGAGGAGCCGGCCGTTGAGGTAGACGGCGGCCTTGTCGCTGTAATCGAAGTGGAGCGCTAAGCGCCGGCTGGTGTCGGACATCAACTCCGTACGCGCCCAGACGATGTCTTCTGGATTTCGCTCGAACCGACCCGAGATTGGGCGTTTCCTGTATTTGGCGATGGGCAAGAGTCCACTCGGCTCGGTCTGTGCCGTGATCCACAGATCGGCCGCCAAAAGCGACCATGGGTAGGTAGAGACGTCGATCTCGGTGGCGGGAATCGCAGGGGAGAGGGTCCATGACGTGATCACGCCGGCTTGGGCCGGTTGTGACCAGTCTGGCATTGGCTGTGGCGGGAGCGGCGTGAAGCGGATGTTCGAAAAGTGATTGCCGAACAGCGCGAAGAGCCCAATGGAGCCGGCTGCATGATCGTGCCGGAGGTGGTCGATTTGCAGGACGGGATTCGCACGGTCGTCGAGGTAGACATCGGCGCGGCGGCCGGCGAAAACCACACGCAGGGTGGTCCACCCCGTCCGTCTAAACTCAGCCCGAGTTTGGTGCATCCGGTAGAGCTGCCACGTCGACTGGCCATTGTAGATCGGCGCGTACTGGACGGCGTCCGGGAGTCCGGATTTGTGCAGGCGCAGGTAGACCTCCTCGAAATCGTTGTGCCCATTGTCGTCGGGCTGGACGCGGAAGAGCACGCCGGCAAAGCCTCGATCTGTATTCGGCGCGATATCGACTTCCAGAATGCCGGCCTCTGTCTCGAAGCCGGCGAGGTAGGCACGCCCGTCGAGAAAGAGCGCAGGGCGGCGAAGGTGCTGATCGACGCGGTGCGTGGCTCCAGGGCTGAACGTCCACGCGGTTGAATCGACAGGTACGGCGAGCGTGGGGCCGGCTGGGACGGTGGAAAGCGGCGTCTGAGCTGCGGCCAGGAGAGCAAGGGCAAACAGAAGAACGTAGCGCACGGGGAGATCCGGTCGGTTTGAGGTCGAAAAGCTCCCGACACTACGTGGACCCGGCTTCTCTGTAGCGCTTCATGTCACGAGCGCCGGCATCACGACATGAACGCCGGCCATATGCAGCCGTGACGCGAAGTGGAGGGCAGTCGCCGTGCCCTCACAGCTTTTGCCCCAAACGTTCCTGCACGGTTTCACGGTAGGACCGGCCTAGGCTAAGGCGGGTGTCGTCGTCGAGGACCACGGTGAATGCGCCGTGCGAGTCTTGCCATAGCTCCCGGATACAGTCGAGCCGAACGAGGTGAGACCGATGGATGCGGAGGAAGTGCTTGGGGTCGAGGAGGCGGTCAAGTTCGCCGAGCAAGGCCCGGTGGAGGTGCGTCCGGCCCTCGGTGTGGATGTGCACGTAAACGCCAGCGGCCTCGATCCAGCGCACGTCCTCGACGGGCAAGAACCACGTCCGATCTGGCTCTTTGAGGACGATCCGGTCGATGTATGCCGGCGATGCGGGGCGGACGGCATCCAGGATCGTCCGCAACGGTTCGGTCGCTTCCTCTGCCGAAGACCTATGCGCTAGCCGAAGCGCACGGGCGAGGGCCTGGTCGAACCGTTCGTCGCTGTACGGTTTAAGCAGATAGTCGACGGCATGCGCATCGAAGGCTTGAAGTGCGTACTGATCGTAGGCCGTCACGAATATCACCACCGGGGCCGGCACATCAGGCAACGTGTACACCACCTCCAGCACATCGAATCCCGAAAGCTCAGGCATCTGCACGTCGAGCAGCAGCACGTCGACGGGCCGGCCGGTTCGCGCTTCGTCTTGAAGCACAGCGAGTGCGTCCTCGCCGTCCCGGCAGGGCTCCAGCACGTCCAGGCCGGCGTGCGGCCGTAGCAAGTCGAGCAGCCGGCGCCGGGCCGGCCGCTCGTCATCGACAATCAAGACTCGATACGGCCTCATAATCAGTGCGGTCTCATAATCAATGCGGTCTCATGCTCGGTTCGGGGTCACGGAGAGGCGGAAAGGGAGTTCGACGACGACGCGCGTCCCTTTCGGAGCCGCCGGCTCGACGGTAAAGCGGTGGGCCTCTCCGTACAGCCGTTGGAGCCGGCGTTGCGTGTTGCCGAGGCCGATGCCGGCGTCCGTATCGAGCGACCAACCTGCGGGGAGGCCGCCCCCGTCGTCCTCAATCGTGAGTTGCAGCACACCTTCGGACGCAGAGGAACGGATGCACACCGTACCACCGTGCCGCTGGGTGTGAATGCCGTGGCGGAGTGCGTTTTCCACGAGTGGCTGGAGGAGAAAACTAGGGACGACCGCAGGGCGTGTGCGATCCTCGATGTCGAGCTGGACGTGCAGCCGATCTGCAAAACGTAGCTGCTCGATCTGGAGGTAGTGACTGAGCGCGCCGAGCTCGGCATCTAGCGTGTGTTCTTGTTGCGCCGTCAGAGAAAGCCGAAGCAGATCGCCGAGGTGGGCCATCATGTCACGGGCGGTTTTGGGCTCCGGCTCGATGTAGGCACTGATCGCGTTTAGCGTGTTGAAGAGGAAATGCGGCCGCAGTTGGTCTTGGAGAGCGCGAAGCTGGGCATCGGCCAGGTCCGTTTCGAGACGGGCCGTACGGAGCCGGCGAGCTTCCGCTTCCTTGGTTTGTCGCCACGCGATCAGGAGGCCG
>JBCDHV010000169.1:0-7882 GCA_038749615.1 Bacteroidota bacterium | reverse complement strand
TCCGGACAAGGATCACTTCGGCCGGATCTTCCGCAACAACGCCCAACTCTCTGCCCGTGGCATCCCGCAGATCGCCGCCATCATGGGCAGTTGTGTAGCCGGCGGGGCCTACCTGCCGATCATGAGCGACGAGGCGCTGATAGTAGATGGGACGGGCTCGGTGTTTTTGGCTGGGCCGTTCTTGGTTCGCGCTGCCATCGGTGAGCAAGTCGACAAAGAAACCCTCGGTGGCGCCTCGACCCACTCGGAAATTTCTGGCGTCACGGACTACAAGATGCCAAACGACGCCACCTGCCTCGACACGATCCGCCGGCTGGTCTCGCACATTGGGGATCGCCCGAAGGTCGGCTTTGCCCGCTCTGAGCCGGCTGATCCTGCGTATCCGGCCGAGGAGATCTACGGCCTCATGCCCGCCTCGGGAGCCGTTCCGTACAACGTGTACGACGTGCTGGCTCGGCTCGTCGACGAAGGCTCGTGGACGGAATACAAGGCCGGCTACGGGCAGACCATCGTCTGTGGCTACGCGCGAATCGACGGGTGGAGTGTCGGCATCGTGGCGAACCAGCGGAAAGTGGTCAAGGCGAAGGGCGGCGAGATGCAGGTCGGCGGGGTGATCTACTCCGACTCAGCCGACAAAGCGGCCCGCTTCGTGATGAACTGCAATCAGAAGCGGATTCCGCTCGTGTTCTACCAGGACGTGACCGGCTTCATGGTGGGCACGCGGTCTGAGCACGGTGGAATCATCAAAGACGGCGCAAAGCTCGTCAACGCGGTGTCGAACTCCGTCGTGCCGAAGTTCACCATCGTCGCCGGTAACAGCTACGGAGCCGGCAACTACGCGATGTGCGGACGGGCGTACGATCCCCGGTTGATGGTGGGCTGGCCGACCGCCAAGATTGCCGTGATGGGGGCCACGCAGGCCGCCAAGACCTTGCTGCAGATCCAAGTCGCCAAAATGGAACGCACAGGCGAGGTGGTCTCCGATGACGCCAAGACCGAACTGCTGAAGACCATTGAGGCCCGCTACGAAGCCCAGACAGACCCGTACTACGCCGCCGCCCGGCTCTGGCTCGACGCCATCATCGACCCCAAGGAAACCCGCCGCTGGATTTCGACGGGCATCGAGGCGGCGGACCACGTCGGAGAGATTCCACCGTTTCGGACAGGCGCGCTTCAGGTGTAAAGCTGACCATCATGCCGACCATCACATTACTTACCGTAGGCAGCCGAGGCGACATTCAGCCATTCGTGGCGCTCGGCCTCGGATTGCGTGAGCGCGGGCACGAGGTGCGGCTTTGCGCGCCGGCTTCGTTTGAGACGTTCATCGAGTCTCAAGGCCTCGCCTACCGGTACATGGACGACGGCATCGTGAAGCTGATCGGCGATGAGAACATGCGGCAATTCATGGAGGCTGGGGATCGAGGATGGCTGTCTTGGTTCAAACTGGCGATGGAGTTGAAGGGCATGGCAAGGCCCATATCCAAGCGCATGTTCGAGGACGTGTGGAAGGCCGTTCAGGGAAGCGACCTCATCGTCTACCATCCGAAGGTGCTCGCCGGCAGTGACGTAGCCGAGGCCCTAGGAGTACCCGAAGTTCTCGCGCTTCCGTTTCCGTCTTTGGTCTCGACTTCCGAAGAGCCGATGTTGCTGTTTCCCCGCTGGCGCCTCGGCGGCTGGTACAACCGGGCGACCTATTTCAGCACGCGGATCGCACGCTCCATGTACCACGATGTGCTGCGAGCATTCAGGGCAAATCATTTAGGCCTTCCACCTCGGAAACGGTTTGCGTCCCAGTTGAAGGACGCGTCAGGCCGACTGATCTCGTCGTTGCATGCCTACAGCCGGCACGTCGTGCCACGGCCGTCTGATTGGCCGGAGAACTCCGCCGTGACGGGCTACTGGTTTCTTGACGAGCCCGGCTGGACGCCGCCAGAAGATCTGGCGCAGTTTCTCAATGCCGGCGATCCGCCCGTCTACATCGGGTTTGGCAGCATGGTCGGGACGAATCCGGAGGCCAAGGGCCGGCTGGTGCTCGCGGCCGTCGAGCAGGTTGGGTGCCGTGCGGTGCTAGGTTCAGGATGGGGTGGATTGGCTATCGAGGAGACGCCGGCCGACGTGTTCATGCTCGACCAAGCCCCACACGCCTGGCTGTTTCCGCGGATGGCTGGCGTCGTTCATCACGGCGGGGCCGGCACCACGGCCGCGGGGCTGCGAGCGGGCCGGCCCACGTTCATCTGCCCGTTCTTCGGCGACCAACCCTACTGGGGCCGGCGCGTCGAAATGCTGGGGGTTGGGCCAGCACCCGTCCGCCAGCGCGATCTGACGGTAGAGCGCTTAGCCGCCGGCCTACGAAGGCTCGTTTCGGACGCCACGATGCAGGCACGCGCCGAAGCGCTGGGCGAGCAGATCCGGGCCGAAGACGGCATCGGAACGGCGACTGGCATCCTGGAATCGATCATCGAGCAGCAGGGCACCCGAGAATAGGAGCCTTCATCGTGCTCTCAACCGAGGAGCCAAGTCGTCAGCCTCGCGCTGCAAACGCTCGCTTACGCGGACGGGATACGCGTCCCCCTCGGCGTTGAGCCGGCGTAGTGAATCTGGCAAACGCTTGCGTTGAGCGGCTGAGAACGTGCGGGCCTCTTCCAGCGTCGATCGGTAGCTGTCCACCATCCGGCCGCTCCGCATCGCCGGCTCAAGGAGCGGGGTGCCAGAACATGACTCAGCGGCGAGGGCGATGGTATCGTGCGTGAACTGGCCGGCCGTTTCGGTGCGGAAGACCTGCTTGACGCCAGGCAGCGTGCGCTTTCCTTCCGCAAGCTTCATCCGGCCGGCGCCCGCGTAGGCGGCGAGCTTGTACACGCTGTCGAGATACGCGCGGTCCGCCATGGTGCCGACGCGCGTGCCGACGCCAAACGCGTCGATTGGTGCGCCGCCGGCTACGAGGTCGGCGACGGCGTATTCGTCGAGACCGCCGCTCACGACGATGCGCACGTCCGTCAAACCGGCATCGTCCAGCAGGGCGCGAGACCCCCGGGCGAGTTCGGCGAGGTCGCCCGAGTCGAGGCGGATGCCGCTGAACTGGAAGCCGGCTCTCGTGCGATGGAGCTCGATGGCACGGCGGACACCTTCGAGTGTGCCGTAGGTATCGACGAGCAGGGTGGTGCCCGGATGAGCGTCGGTGAAGCTGATGAATGCCTCGGCTTCGCTGGGGTGCGCCTCGATGTAGCTGTGTGCCATCGTGCCGGCCACGCGCAACCCGTACCGGCTGCCAGCCGCGACGTTCGAGGTCCCCAAAAAGCCCGCGAGCACCATCGCCCGAGCAATCTTGACGCCGGCATCGAGCCCGTGCATGCGCCGCAGCCCGAACTCTAGCAGGGGCCGGCCTTGCGCTGCCTCTACGACCCGCGCACCCTTCGAGGCCGCGTTCGTTTGAAACGTGATCTGGTTGAGCAGAAACGTCTCGACCAGCTGGGCCTCGGCAATCGGTGCCGTCACGCGCAGGATCGGTGCCGCGCCGAACACGGTCTGCCCCTCGCGTACGGCCTCGATGTCGCCGGAGAATCGGAATTCGCCCAACTCATCGAGAAACGCATCAGAGAAGGCGTCGAGGCTGCGGAGGTACGCCAGGTCGTCGGCTGAGAAGCGCAGGGTTTCTACCGCTTCGATGGCCTCTTGAACACCGCAGGCCACGAGATACCGGCGCTCTTCGGGAAGCCGGCGGACGAACAAATCAAAAGTGGCCTGCGCGTCAAGGCCGGCGTGCCGGTAGGCAGCCAGCATCGTTAGTTGGTAGTAGTCCGTGTGCAGCACGCCGGCACCGGTAGGGCCCATCTGATCCCGAACTGAGTCGCTCACACTGCCGCTTGTTGTTCGCTCAACTCCTGCACGAACGCCGCGCCGGCCTCCTCGTCGATGGCGCGGGAGCCGTCGGGAATGAGGTGAACCTCAAATCCGTTTTCCAGAGCATCCAGCGCTGACGCCCGGACGCAGTAGTCCAGCGCAAGCCCTCCAACGAAGACGCGCTCGACCCCGAGGTCCTTGAGCGTGCTGGCCAACCCCGTATCCTCGAAGGCCGAGTAGGCGTCCTTCTCCGTTGTGTCTGCCTTGCTGATGATCATGGCATCGGCCGGAAGGCGTAGGTCGGGGTGGAAGTCGGCGCCGGCGGTGTCTTGCACGCAGTGTGGCGGCCAGAGCCCACCCTGTTCAGCGAAGCTGACGTGGTCGGCAGGATGCCAGTCGCGCGAGGCGATGACAGGAATGCCGGCTTCCGTGGCATGCTCGATCCAGGTGTTGAGCACCGGTACGACGGCGTCGCCATCGGGCACCGCGAGAGAGCCGCCAGGAATGAAATCGTTCTGAACGTCGACGATGAGTAAGGCATCGCCGGCGGTGAAAGGATTCGTCATGTCTTAGGATGAGGTGAGATTGCAGCTCGGGCAACGCCGCCGGGTACGATGCGTTTCGAGAAGTTGCGTAGTTTAGGGCCGCCCTGTGCTACGAGACCCTGCCCGCATGCCTTGCTATGTCCTTCTCCAACCGGAAGCGCGCGTCATCCGAAAACGCGGCCACGGCCAAGTCACCGATGACGAACTCGCCAACGCTAGCCGGTACGCCCTGCACCACCACGACTTCGAGCCTGGATTCGACGAACTATGGGATGGCTCACGGGCGACAGACATCATCGTGGACCTCAAGAAAATGCGGAGGGCGGTGGCCTCGGAGCGGCGCAACACGCCGCGCATCGGCCCTGGAAGGATCGCCGTGGTCTACAACCAGACGGTGTACTTCGCGCTTTTTCGGCTCTACCAGGTACTCACGCGCCCCTTCACCAAACGCGAGTTTCGGACGTTCGACACGGTTGCGGAGGCTGAAGCATGGCTCGGTGTGCCGCCTGTCCCCGAAGATGCCGACTGGGCCGTGTTCGATACCTCGAAAGAACCCCACAGGTGAGCGTGGCGCGCACCGAGCGACGCCTCGCCCCGACTCTTCTCGGAAACTGCGGGATACATTCCCTCCCCGTGGGCGATCCTGAGATGTCCATTCCACCATCCTCCGAGGCAGCCCTCGACCATGAGCTACGGGAAAAAATACGTCGCCATCGCCGGCAACATTGGTGCCGGGAAAAGTTCGCTCACCCAAGCCCTGAGCGACTATTTCAAGTGGGACGCCTTCTACGAACAAGTCGACGACAACCCGTACCTCGCCGATTTCTACGGCGACATGCACCGGTGGTCGTTCAACTTGCAGGTTTTCTTTCTGTCGAGCCGGTTCAAGCACCAGCGCCGCATCGAAGAGTTGCCGCACTCGGTGGTCCAGGACCGCAGCATCTACGAAGACGCTGAGATCTTCGCCCGCAACCTGCATGAGATGAACCTCATGAGCGCGCGCGACTACGAGAACTACACCGATCTCTTCGGGATCATGACCTCGTACCTCCGCTCGCCGGACTTGTTGATCTACCTCAAAGCCTCGGTCCCGACGCTCGTCCGCCACATCCAAATGCGCGGCCGCGAGTACGAGTCTACCATTCGCATCGATTACCTCGAACGCCTCAACGCACACTACGAAGACTGGGTGAGCCGGTACGACATCGGGCCGAAACTGATCGTCGATGTAGACCGCCTCGATTTTGTCAGCAAAGACGAGGACCGGATGGAAATCATAGGCATGATCGAGAGCCGGCTCTTCGGATTATTCCCGGAGTGATGGTTGGGCGGCTCGGTGGTTGGGCGGTTGGATGGCTAGGTGGTTGGGTGGTCTTGCTTGGCATGGGGCAGGCTGTTCTGGCCCAGGAGGTTGATTCGCTCGCGGTCGACTCGGTGGTCGTTGTGCCGGATTCCGCGGCTGTGGGCGCTGTGGAGCCGGTAGGGCCGTTTCGGGCCTTGTTTGGTCCCGTTCCTGACACGACGCGGCCGGCACTCACGCGCCACGCGTCCTTGCCGGCTTACCTGGCCGATGGAGCTGCGCCGTTTGGGTTCACGACGGGGCAGTACGTTTGGCCGGAGGTGTGGGCGCCCTTCGGGTTGACACCGAGGTACGCGCAGGTACGGTTAGAAGGGCTCTTGTTCGATGATCTGATCGACGGCCGGCCGATGTACGAACTGCTCCCTCTCGAAGCCTTGGACGCGCCTGTGGTCACGTTGGGAACGGTGCAGACCTCGGTGTCGGCGTTTCGCGGTGGGCCGCCGCTGACCGAGTTTCGGTACCGGCAGGGTGGGGGCGGATATCGGTCGATTTCCGCGCTGCATGTGCAGGAACGGCAGCGCACGCTGTTCGGCCGGCCGGGCCGGGTCAACTTACTCTTTCGGTATGCTGGAGCTGGTGCTGACAACGCGTTCGTCGACGCCGGGGCGAACACCCGCCAACTCACCGGCCGGCTCCGGTACGAGCAGCCAGGCTATGTGGCCGAACTGCTGAACGCCTTCGCTCAGTGGGACGGGGCCTCGAACGGCGGATACACGGTCTCTTCGGGCCGCGCATTCGCAGCCGTCTACGACCCCTTGAGCGCCGTCGCCGTGCGCCCAGACGCGCGCCGCACGGTCAAGCGCAACGACCTGCTCTTCCGGCTGCGCCTGCGCACCTTTGGCGCCCTAGAACCCACTGAAGCCGGCGTGTTCTGGACTACGCAGAGCCGGCGGTTCGTCGAGTCAGGCGATTCGTTGCGGACGCGGGCGTGGCGCGTCGGTGCGTTCATTGACCAGCCCGTTCATCCCCTGCTGACCTTCCGCGCCGAGGTGTACCGCGACCAGCTAGGGACGAATACGGTGATCCAAAGCGACGTGCCAACCCGCGAGGTTTTGCGCGTAGCCGCACGAGGGGAATGGACGAGCGGGACCCTGCGCACGGAGTACGAAGCGTCCGTGTCCCAGATCGATGCGCAGTCCGTGTTCGACGGCCGGCTCCGTGCTGAAACGCGTTCGTTCTTCGTCGACGCGCGGCAGGCCGGCCGTGTGGGGTCCTGGATCGATCAGTACGGATACGGCCTGGCCCTCACCGTGGCTGAGCCAGGCCCTACGGTCCAGAGCCGATTCGCACAGGCCGAAGCGGGATACCGAGCGCGCCGGGGGGCATTCGATGTTGTCTTCGCAGGCTTCGTCTCTAGAATCGAAGACCCGGAACGCTATCTCGAATCTGATCCGACGGATGCGGAGTCCACGAGCCGCTTCGTGTTGGCCGACGCTTTGGCCGATCAGGTCGCCGGCCTCCGGATACGCCTTGGATGGCGGTTGCAGTCGGCTCGCGGACTCTACGCCACGGCCGAACCCGTGTACGCCCATGCGGAAACGAGCGATGCCGCCTTCTCTACCTGGTTACCTGAGTGGTCCGTGCGTGGCCGTCTCGGTGCCCGGGGCCGCGCGTTCGGGCAGCTCAACCTCGACGCCAGCATCGGTGGCCGGGCATGGAGCGCGTATGCCGGCCGCGTCCTCCATCCTGAAACGGGCCTGCTCGTCGTCCCAGACGCCTCTGCCGTCGAGGTGCCAGCCGGCGGCGTGCTCGACTTGCGTGTCGAAGCACTGCTTCAAGGCGCAACGCTCTTCATCGCCTACGAAAACGCCCTAAGCACCCTGGCGTACGACGGTGCATTCGACCTCCCGGTCTACCCCTTGCCGGCAGGCGACCTCCGCTTCGGCATCCACTGGCCGATTTTGAACTAGCGCAGGCTACTCGCTCTCAAAAATCAGAAGCTGATTTGAACGCTTCTGCTCAAAAAGCCGGCGTAAGAAAGGAGTCTCCTGACCGAAACGTTCGACGTTTTGCGTATAGGAGGATGAGCGGCCTCGCGACAGCGCTTGCTAGGTATTGTGAGGCCAACCCCGTATCCTTGGATGACCGTTTCATTTCCCGTTACCTGTTGGCCTTTCGGCTTTTACATCACACAACC
>JBCDHV010000168.1:0-7897 GCA_038749615.1 Bacteroidota bacterium | reverse complement strand
TTAAGCAACCAATCAAATGACGAGCGAACACAAATATTCTGATACGAATATCAGCCTGATACGCATCTATCCTCAACCTGAGATTGTTCTGCTTGCAAATGCCGTTGGCTGCAAGCGGATCACTCAGAAGCCATTTTGATGTTCAGGCCGAAACCCTGGTAGACCCCTAGCCCGTTGCCGCAGTCGGACGAGACCCGCTTGGCTCTCCTTCGTCATTTGGGCCAGGCTCTCGATACGGGAACGCAGGTGCATGGCTTCACGCGCGGCGTCCCGGTTTAAGGAATCGTCCAAGTGAAGCCATCGGTCATTGCTCATCAGCAACAGTTCGACCTGCCCTTCGACGCGCTCCAAAATGCGCTTCATCGTGGCGAGTTCGTGGTCTGGTCCGAGTACTACCTTGGGCTGTGTGGCGCGCATCGGGCCGCCGTTGCCGGGGCGTGGGGAGTCCGCAATCATGTCAACTACACGTGTCTGGGGGCCTCAGTCTGGCAGAAGTGCAAGCCAGTATGAGACGAGGGTAGGAAGGATCTACATGCTATCCTGGAGGGAAGAATATACGCCCCTCGCCTCCTACCGTTTCGAGTTTCCGCCACCCGGGAAAGCTCTCAGGCTCTTCCCGATCAGAGAAAACGGGGCAAACCTAGTACCCTCGGCAGGAATCGAACCTGCATCTAAAGCTTAGGAGGCTCTTGTTCTATCCGTTGAACTACGAGGGCATCTCAGAAGTCGGCATTCGGCCCTGAAAAGGCGCGGCCGCGGCCTGTGAATCATACTTCACAACTTACAAACTCGAAACCCCATCCTCCTCGGTAGACTGCGGCGTCTCGGGAAGCTTCTCGCCGGCAGGGGCGGAGTCTCCGCCAGCATCTGTGCTTTCCTCATAAGCGTGCAAGGCGAAGCGAATGGTAAACACGGTACCAATCCCCTTCCGGCTGGTGGCCATGATCTCAGCGCCCATGAGATCGAGCAGACGTTTGCTGATCGCCAGGCCTAGACCATTGCCTTCGTACGTACGCCCAATCCCCTCGGACTCTTGCGTAAACCCGTCGTAGAGCCGGCGAAGGAACGACTGGTCCATCCCAATTCCAGTGTCCTCGATGCGGACGAACACGAACGGCCCTTCCTGAGACAAGGTGATCCCCACGCCCCCTTGCCGGGTGAATTTGACCGCGTTTCCGATCAGATTGAAGAGCACGCGGCGGACGGCTTCATCATCGGCCGTGACAACGGTTGGGGCTGTCACACTGAAGCTCTGATACGTCAGGTACAGGTCCTTCCGTTTAGCCTGTGGCCTCAGCACGTTGATCGTTTCGCGGATGGCCTCTCCGATGTCGGTTGGCCCCAGCATCACGTCCAGCCGGCCTCCTTCGAGTTGGGCGAACTGCAAAAGCGAGGTGATCGTCTCCATCAGCCGGCTGCCACTATCGAACGCGTGCTGCGCGTACGTCTTGTGTTCCCCGGTGAGCTCGTCGGCCAGCAGTTCGTTGAAGCCGAGTATGGACATCAGAGGTGTCCGGACCTCGTGGCTGAGGTTCTTCAGCACGGCAGACTTCAGGCGGTTCGCCTCATCAGCTCGGCGCTTGGCGTCGACCAGCGCGCGTTCGTACTCGTACCGGCTAGTAATCAAGTGACCGACGGCTTGCACCTCGGCTTGGCGTTCGCCCTCGGCAGGAATAAGCCTGAACGACCAATCGATCCACTCCTCGCGGCTGTCTGTCTGGAATTTCAGTTCTTGCTTTTCGGGATCCCCCGTTTCCCAAACGTTCGTCAACGTAGGCTGGAGCGCAAGGGCCTGTTCATCATCGAACAAGGCGACGAATTGCATGGTCACCAGGCGTTCCTCCGGGATGCCCCACAGCTCGACCATCGGCTCGTTCACGAAGCTGAGCTTTCCCGACGGCGTGATCCGGCAAATCAGGTTGCTCTGATCATTGACGAGCCCGGTCAGCATTTCCCGATGCCGTTCCAGCGTGCGCGTCCGTTGCCGGAGCCTCACCGCCAGTGCAATCGCTGCTCCCAAGAACAAGAGCAGCAGCACGATTCCACCGCGGGCAAGAGCGCGGTAGGTGTCTGGATTCAGATCCGTTTTGCTCAGGCCGCCGGCCGTCGGGATGATTTGGTACCCAGAAGTGTAGGACTGCGAGCGTGTAAACTGGTTGAGCACGCCAACCACCTGGATCCTGTCCCGCTGTTTGAACGCCTCGAAGTTGGGTGCCGCCCCCATGCCCACGAACGCGAACAGGTTGATGGTGTCACCATTTTCTCGCAGAAGCGTGACGTAGGAGCCGGCCTGCACCATGCCTCGTGCGACGACTTCCCCCTCCACTCGAACCCGTTGGCCTTCGTAGTACTCGAACTCTTCTCTGCGCTCAGGCAAAGACACGTAGGCCGGCATCTCGGACTCACCAATCACGTCCACGGAGTAGGCTTCGAGCACCAGTGAGCCGGCGTCAAATCCAACGCGCCCAGCGACCTCAACGTCCTCGCCGGCAACAACCCGTTCGATGGTGTCTGACACCACGCGAATACCAGCGTCCTCCGTCTGGATGTAAATAAACAATCGGGACATGTCGAAGTCCCCGGTCCCTACCGTAACCACCCCTCGGACCCGGACCGTATCCCCGTGGAAGACAGACTGCTGCGTTCCGGGTGCAAGCACCCGCACTTCCGACAGGTCCCTCAGCTTCACGGTCGGCTCCAGGGCAAGCCGGTCTTGGGCACGTGCCGGCATCAATACCACGAACAGGCCCAGGCCAATAGCCCATGCGGTGACGAAGTACGGCCTCGCCTTACGCAGTCCGAAGGAAAAAAATGCCATATGAGCCTTGCCTCAAGGCCCTTCCCGCCTGATGTGAAAGCCAGTACGGGATGTGTTCAAATAGCCACCAGCAGGTTAGGTGACGTTCAGTTGCCTCACTGAAAATATAGCACTTACACCGCCAATGTTCCAGTCTGGCGTGTGCCCGCCGCCTGAATCGCGTCACGATGGCAAACAGAACGCGCGTATTGCGTCATTTTGGCAGACTTCAGCCGCTTGGCACCGCCCTTGCGGATTCTTACGGGCGTATGCGCTTCGTGCGCTCCACCTTTTCTCCGATTGATCTCTACCTGATAGAATGAGCAAGATTATAGGCATTGACCTCGGCACGACGAACTCGGTCGTAGCCGTGATGGAAGGCAACGAACCCACCGTGATCAACAATGCTGAAGGCGCCCGCACAACGCCCTCCGTGGTCGCGTTCAAGAAAGACGGCGAGCGGCTCGTTGGTGCGCCGGCGAAGCGGCAGGCGATTACCAACCCGCAGAACACGATCTTCTCTGCGAAGCGGTTCATGGGGCGCAAGTACGGCGAGGTGAGTTCTGAGCTCAAGACCGTACCCTACAGCGTAGTCAAGGGCGACAATGACACGGCGCGCATCCAAGTCGACGACCGTGTCTACACGCCGCAGGAGATTTCGGCGATGGTGCTTCAAAAGCTAAAGCAAACGGCCGAAGACTACCTCGGCGACCGTGTCACGGAGGCCGTCATCACGGTGCCGGCGTACTTCAACGACGCGCAGCGGACTGCGACGAAGGAAGCCGGTGAGATTGCCGGCCTCAAGGTGCGCCGCATCATCAACGAGCCTACGGCAGCAGCGCTGGCCTACGGACTCGACAAGCAAGACGATCAAAAAATTGCCGTCTTCGACCTCGGTGGCGGTACGTATGACATTTCGATCCTCGAACTCGGCGACGGCGTCTTCGAGGTCAAGAGCACGAACGGTGACACACACCTCGGCGGGGACGACTTCGACCAAGTGCTCATCAACTTCATTGCCGATGAGTTCAAGAAGGACGAAGGCATCGATCTTCGGAACGATGCCATGGCGCTTCAGCGGTTGAAAGAAGCAGCTGAGAAAGCGAAGATCGAGCTCTCGAGCGCGCAGCAGACGACCATCAACCTGCCGTTCATTACGGCAACGCAGGACGGCCCGAAGCACATCACGCTCGATCTGTCCCGCGCCAAGTTTGAGCAGCTGATCGACGGACTCGTCAAGCGGACGGTCCCGCCGATGGAGAAGGCCCTCAAAGATGCCGGCTTCTCCAAAACCGAGATCGACGAAGTGATCCTGGTCGGTGGGTCCTCCCGGATCCCGGCGATTCAGCAAGCCGTCGAGACGTTCTTCGGTAAGAAGCCGAACCGCAGCGTCAACCCAGACGAAGTCGTGGCCGTTGGTGCCTCCATCCAGGGTGGCGTACTCAGTGGGGACGTGCAGGATGTCCTGCTCCTCGACGTTACCCCGCTGAACCTCGGCATCGAGACCCTCGGGGGTGTCATGACGGTGCTGATCCCTGCCAACACGACGATCCCGACTCGCAAGAGCGAAGTGTTCTCCACGGCTTCTGACAACCAGCCGTCGGTTGACATTCACGTGCTCCAGGGCGACCGGCCCATGGCGAACCAGAACCGTAAGCTCGGCCGGTTCATCCTCGATGGAATCCCGCCGGCTCCTCGGGGTATGCCGCAGATCGAAGTCACGTTTGACATCGACGCGAACGGCATCCTGAATGTGGCTGCGAAGGACAACGCGTCCGGAAAAGAGCAGACGATCCGGATCGAGGCCTCCAGCGGCCTGACCGACGAGGACATCGAGCGGATGCGTGGCGAAGCACGCGCCAACGCAGCCGAAGACGAGAAGCTCAAGAAAGACATCGAAACGCTCAACCAAGCGGATTCGCTCATCTTCAGCTCCGAGAAGAACCTCAGCGATTACGGCGACAAGCTACCGGCCGACAAGAAGGCCAAAATCGAAGCCGGCCTCGAACGCCTGCGAGAAGCCCACAAGAACCGTGACGCAAGCGACGCCGAGTCTGCCATCGAACAGCTCAACGCCGCGTGGAATGACGCGAGCCAGGATCTGTACAACGCCCAGCAAGCAGCCGCAGACCCCGCCGCCGGCGACGGTGGCCCTGCACCTGACAGCGAAGGCGTTCGCGATGTCGACTTCGAAGTCGTAGACGAAGAAGAGAAATAAGAACGCTGACCCCGTCTTCAGCACAACCGCCCTCGGCACCAGGCCGGGGGCGGTTTCTTCGTTTTGGAATCCTCTGCCATCTTCAGCCGTTCGCGTTTCCGCTTTCCCCGCTAGCTGCGACGACACACCACTGTCCGACCTAGCACACCACATGTCTCCGATACTTCTTCTCGATCGTGTCACGCGCCGTTTTGGTGCCACGACGGCCGTTGACCGGCTGTCGCTTGCCGTCCAGCCAGGCGAAATCTTCGGGCTGCTTGGGCACAACGGAGCCGGCAAGACGACGACGATCCGTCTCTCGAATGGCTTGCTCAAGCCGGACGAGGGTGAGATCCGCGTCCACGGGCTCGACCCCGTGAAGCACGGCGAGCAAATTCGGCTACAGACAGGCGTCCTAACCGAGACGCCCGCCGTCGAAGGCCGGCTCACCGCTCGGGAAAACCTGATGGTCTTCGGCCAGCTTTTTGGCGTGGACCGGCCCTTGCTACGCCGGCGTGTCGAGGACTTATTGGAACGGTTCCGCCTCATCGACCGTGCCGACGAGCGCGTGGTACGGTTCAGCAAGGGCATGAAGCAACGGCTTGCCCTGGCCCGGACCCTCCTGCATGACCCAAAGCTGATCTTTCTCGACGAACCGTCTTCCGGGCTCGACCCCGTCGGGGCGTATGAAGTGCGGCAGCTGATCCACGCACTGAGCCGTGAAGAACGGCGGACGGTTGTCCTGTCGACCCACAATCTGCATTACGCTCAACAACTCTGCGACCGCGTAGGAGTGATGGAGCGCGGGCATTTGCGTGCGCTGGGTACGGCCGAAGAGCTGATCCGCAGCATTCAGCCGCAAACCCGCGT
The DNA here is from genome assembly GCA_038749615.1 of Bacteroidota bacterium. Taxonomy (GTDB): domain Bacteria; phylum Bacteroidota; class Rhodothermia; order Rhodothermales; family DATKEJ01; genus JBCDHV01. Next base: position 2,033 of record JBCDHV010000168.1, on the reverse strand, counting down.
GCGTATCAGCGTTGACCGCGCCGATGTAGAACTCGCTAGAACCTTGCTCGCACAGCAATTCAACGAGGTCGATGCCGCCCATACCGATGGCAGTCTCCTCGTCCGCAGCAATGCCACCCCTGCCATCTCTGCAACGGTAGCCCGGCTCGTTGACGCCGGCATTCGGATCCGCAGCGTCGTCCCGCACGAGCCGAGTCTCGAAGACGTCTACCTAGCCCTTCACAAGCCCCAACTCACGGCATGAAGCGACCTTACGCGCTCGCCATCGTCCGCAAAGACCTCAAACTGTTGAGGCGAAGCCGGCCGGTGATGATCTCTTTGATCTCCCTGCCGGTCATCCTGCTCGTCGTCCTGCCGGCGACGCTCGTGGGCTTTGCCGTTCTAGCAGAAGTCCTGGGCGTCCAGCACGACCTCGACGGCATCCTCCAATCGTTCTCGCCGGAAGCTACGGCCCCGCTTAGCGGCTACACGACCTCCCAGAAGTTTGTCTACGTGGCCCTGACGTATTTCATGGCACCGCTGTATCTGATCTTGCCCCTGCTGGTGAGTGTGGTGATCGCAGCGGACAGCTTCGCCGGCGAAAAGGAGCGGCAGACGCTGGAGGCGCTTCTCTACACCCCCACGACCGATTGGGAGCTGCTCCTCGGAAAGGTTGTGGCCTCCTGGCTTCCGGCGGTGCTGGTCGCCCTCTTTGGGTTCGGGTTTTACAGTATCACGGCCAATGCGGTGGCTTGGCCGGTCATGAAGCACATCTTTTTTCCCAACTCGATGTGGTTCGTCCTCGTGCTGTGGGTAGCGCCGGCTATCACGGGCATCGGCATCGGGCTGACGGTGCTGCTTTCGGCTTGGGTCGAGGGGTTTCAGGAGGCCTACCAGCTAGGCAACTTGGTGGTCATGCCCATGCTCGCCCTCTTCATCCAGGAGGTGCGAGGCGTCATTGCCTTCGACCTCCAGTTCGTTTTCCTCCTCGGGGCCGGCTTGTGGCTTGTCAACGCAGGGCTCCTGTACTTCGGCTACGGATTCGTCAAGCGAGACCGGCTGACGAGAAGCGTGTGAGTGGCCGGCCCGGCCGCGCGTGTCCCGGTCTTTCGTGATTCATGGCTCTGGATCAGGAGGACCTGCTTCCGGCGCATGGTCGGTTTTTTCAGGCGTCTCCCCGATTTCCGTCTCCAAGTAGTCAAGTTCTAAACGGACACGCTCGGAGGGAGGCCGATGGTCGCGTTGATCTGGGCGTTCTTCGGGGTCGGATGAGTGTTCTTGGTCGGACATGGCTGTATCGGCGCGTGAAGGCAGAGGAAATGCTGGGCTGGGATGAGTGGCCGGCTGCAGCATGTGCCACAACCGGCCACTCCTACTTCGTCTAGGTTCGCCCAGAGGCTGTTGCGAAGGCCAGATCGGATGTCGACCGGGAGCAAATCGCGCCGCCGCTAGGCAGTCGGGGCAGACCGACGACGCGAGGGGTTGATGCACCCGCGTGCAGCCCCTATCACGGCGGTTGCACGAGCCTCTAGCGAAGGAGCGTTACTTTTCTAGAAACTGAGAAAGTCTGCCCATCGAGACGGATGAAGTAATGCCCACTGGGAAGCCCTGTACCGTCAATAGCCAAGGTTTGTGGTGCATTGGCGGAGACCACGCCTCCGAACAACCGGCGGACGGGTTGGCCCAGGAGATCGTACAGTTGAGCGACGACGACTTGATCGGATTGGACGGTGAGGGTCACGAGCGCGCGTGGGTTGAACGGATTTGGGTAGACGGAGGAGAGGGCGTAGCTCGTGGCGAGTTCAAGCGTCACTTCGGCTGTTGGGCTGTACTCAAATGCTCCGTCGAAGTCGACTTGCCGCAGCCGTACGTGGTACGTGCCGGCTTCAAGTCCTGTGACGCGCGTCGTGTAGGTGCGTGGTTCAGACGTGGTGCCGGCTCCAGGAACGAAGTCGACCTCCTGAAACGTGCGTGTGCCCGGGCGCATGAGCTCAACACTGAAGCCAGCGTTGTCGGTCTCTGTGGCCGTGCCCCAGCTCAGTGCAAGGGCGTCG
>JBCDHV010000167.1:0-7925 GCA_038749615.1 Bacteroidota bacterium | reverse complement strand
TGCCGGCAAAAAATCGGGCATGATCCGCATGTAGAACGCCGGATTGACGAAGTGGTAGACGCCGGCGGCTACGAACAGGATGGCTAGAAGGGCGAGGCTGAGCATGAAGGGGGAAGGGGGAAGGGGGACGGGGGAAGGGAAGCTGGCAATTTTGGTGGACCCATCAAGTGAATTCCGGGCTATTGAGCGCCGTTTGCAATGGGTCTTCCGGGTCTTCTTCTACCACCACGAGCCCACCCCTTCACCCTTTTCCTTGCTCCCTTCGTCTGGAATCAACTCGCGGCTTTTCCCACGGCGGAGGCGTTTAACACGGGCAGGAGGAAATCGGGGTGCAGACTCGGGAGGGGCGCTTCTCGGGGTCCGTCGGTGGCTGGGTCGTAGTGGCGCTCGAAGAACTCGTCGCACCAGTGGCAGATGTTTTGGAGCGCCTCGGCGCGTTCGCGGCCGTGGGCTTCGCTCACGCCGAGGCTGACGCCCATTGCGTAGGCATTGCCGGTGTTGAGCGTACGGAAAACCTCCGACTTCGAGACACGCTTCAGCACGTCGGAGACTTTTTCCGTACGGGCATCGCCCATCGGGACGCGGGTGCCCGGGCAGCAGGGATTGATCTTCCAGAGCTGGATCGAAATTTCCTGGGGCAACTCGGTGCCACCCAGGAAGCCGCGTGCGCCGGAGAGAATCGAGCAAAAGTTGTGGGTGCCGTCGCGCTTCCAGATGTCTTTTTGGAGCGCCCGCCCTCGCGCCCAGTTACCGCCCAACCACATGTCTTCCGTCGCGCCCCAGAACCCGTAGCTCGCCACCGGCTTGACGTAGTTGTCCTTGCTGATGAGTGGATCCGTCTCCTCGCCGGACATCCCGCGCGACTCGAACAGTTTGATCAGCCGCTCGATGTGCTCGCCGGCTTGGCGGTGGTACCGGTCGATGCTCGCAATGTCGACGCGGGAAATGCCCCGTTCGAGGAGTTGATCTAGCCGGCGCTCGTTGAGCATGTCGCCGTTGGTCTGGATCATGACCTGCGTGCGGCCCTCGTACTTCTCCTGAACGGCGTCCAGGATGGCGTGGAGCTTTCTCGGCTCGGTTAGAGGCTCGCCGCCGGAGAGAATCAGACGGTCGAGTTGCGCCGGCAAGTTCTCGACGATCGCGAGGCAATCCTCCTGGCTGATGGTCTCGCCCTTGGGGCCGGAGTTGTTGTAGCAGTGATCGCACTGGTCGTTGCAGCGCTGCGTAAACACCCAGTAGATCGACTCCAGATGGTCAAACGAGGTGAGGATGTGGGGCGTAGGGAGTTCCATGGGTTCGGGCAGAAGGCTGGTAGGAAGCCAGGTGGGTTCAGGACTTGATACGCTCCCAGAAGGCGACCTCCTGGGCAACACCGGAGTTGGGGTCGTTGATGAAGGCTTGCCGGGAGGGATAGACGTGGAGCCGGCCGGCGCGCATGTGGCCGATCTCGTCTCCCATGAGGAGTGCTTCTTTGAGATCATGCGTCACGAAGAGCGCCGTGATCGCGTACGCCTCCGCAATGCGGGTGTAGAGCTGCTGCATGAGCGCTCGTGTTTCCACGTCTAAACTGGCAAACGGTTCGTCGAGGAGCAAAAGCCGAGGATTGACGATCACTGCTCGCCCGAAGGCAACGCGCTGCCGCTGCCCTCCAGAGAGTTGATTCGGGCGCTTCTGCTCCTGGCCACGCAGGCCGAGATCGCCAATCATGCGATCGACCTGCTCCTTGATGCTTTGTTTGTCTACACCGCGTAGCCGCAAACCGAAGGCGACGTTCTCGAACACATCGAGGTGCGGAAACAGGAGTGGCTCCTGGTACAAATAGACGATGCCGCGCGACTGCGCCGGCGCGTCGGTCACGTCCTCGCCTTCGACCACGACCCGGCCGGCATCGGCAGTTTCGAGACCGGCGAGGATTTTCAGGAGCGTCGTCTTTCCACAGCCACTACGCCCGAGCACGGCCAACGTCCGCTGCTGCGCGAGCGTGAGCGACACATCGTGCAGCACAGCCTCCGGGCCGAACGTCTTTTCGATGTTCGACACGCGCAGAAACGGGTCGGTGTGGAGGTCGGGCATGGGAAGAACCTACGGACTACTCGATACCTGCAAGCCGCCACTCGACAGCGCGCGCTTGTTGGCCCACAGCATCAGGACGGGGGGCAGCACGAGCAGGCAACTCGCCACGGCGGCGTTGTAGGGGTTCGCCTCGTTGACGTAATCGTACACCTTGAGCGGCAGCGTCTGGATCTTACCGGCCCCAATCAACAGCGTGAGGCCATACTGAAACCAGGACAGCAAGAACGTCTGGAAAAAACAGAGCAGCAAGGCCCCCTTCGCTACGGGAAGCAACACCCGGCGATACGCCTGCGCCGGCGAGCCGCCGAGCGTATACACGAGCGCTTCCAGATCCTTCGTGCGCGGGCTCCAGAACGCCGTAAACAGCACGATGGCGTACCCGTACGCGAACGTCGTCTGCGCGATCACTACGCCGGCAACCGTCCCAACGAGCCCAGCCCGAAGATACAGGTACATCAGGCACGTCCCGAGGATCACGGGCGACATCGCAAACGGGACGTACGCCAACAACAGGAGCCGCTGCCGATGGCGATGGTACGCGACATATTTCGCCGTCACGAAACCGGCCGCCGTGCTCACCACGGCCACGAGCAGCGACACCACCAGCGAGATCCCGAAACTCCCGGTCAACGCACCGCCCGTCAGCGCACGTACCCAGAACCGCCCGCTCCACGACGCCGGCATCACATCGGGAAACGCCCACCGCTCAGCGAACGAGAGCACCAGCAAGTACACAAACGGCGCTACGCAGGCGACCGCCACAACCGCCGCCCCAATTCTCCCTCCGCGCCGTGGATGCTCAGATGTGCTCATCCTTCCGCCGGCTTACGAAACGCCCACACCAGCAACAGACTCGCCAGTAGGAAATACCCGATGGCGATGACGAACGCTTCGGGCTTCTGGGTGAGATCGAACATGGCGTATTTGCGCATCGTCAGGACGCTGACCATCTGCGGGGATTGCTGCCCGAGCAGCAGCGGTACCTCGTAGGAGCCGAGCACGAACACGAACAGGAGCACGAGATTCTCGAACGACCGGCGCAGCACCACCGGCACGGTCACGCGCCGCACCACCTGCACCCGGCCGGCCCCTAGCGTCCGCGCCAGTTGCTCGAGCTTCGGCACGCCGGCCTGCGCGTACACCTGCGCGAACAGCAACACGAAGAACGGCACGGCCATCCCGATGTGCGCCACCAGCACGCCGATATTCCACGGATCGAGCACCAACTCGGGCCAGCCCTCGGTGCCCTGGATCCAGCCGGCCTGATAGGCGATCCGCGAGAAAAAGCCGGCTCCAGACAAGGTTTGGAAGACGATGAACGCCGCGACGGTCGAGGGAATCGCTAGCGGCGCGTACATCAAGTAGGACAAGGGCCCGCGCTCGAGTTGCCGGCGAAACCCGACGGCCAGCGGCAGGGCCACCACGACCGTCGCGCCGACGGTCACGAGCGCCACGTACACGCTCACGGCAAACGACTGCCAGATCTCGCGCTCCAAAAACAACTTCGCCCAGTGCCCGCCCGTCACGCCCTCACTCAACAGCCCGACCGCTCCGATGCTGTACAGCAACGCATAGCCCAAGCTAAACCCAATCGGCCCGACGGCGATTAGGAGGAAGAGCAGAAGACCGGCGAGGCCGGTGCGGTCGGGCATGGCGTGGGTTGTTGTTGGTGGGAGAGAGTCGGGAATTATGACTTATGAAGGGTCGTTCGGTCCGTTCGCCACATCCCGAGCAAAATCAGGCTGCAAGAGACTGAGCTCTACAGGACGATCTAGCTGAACCTCACCGTTTCTCATAAATCATAAATCCCAATTCATAATTCCCGCCGTCATTCCTCAATGACTTCAGTACGAAAGTCTTCATACAGCCGGATCATGTATTCAGGGGCGAGCTCCATGAGCGCGTGGTCCTGGATGTCGGCGCGCTTGGGGGCGTAGCGGCGGTTCGGGACGTTGGCGAATTGGGCTTGCCATTCCTCGGGCAGGCGCTCGATATCGAGCACGGTACCATCGCCCCAGATCTCCGGGTTCATCTTACGAAGCTGGGCCTCAGGCGAGATCATGAAATTGGCCACGACCAGCGCGCCGGCTTTGTCGGCCGAGCGGTTGACGATGCCCATGAAGTGCGAGTTTTGAATCGTACCAGACTCGAGCACGTAGGCGCGCGAGCTCTCCGGGAAGAGCCCCTGGAGCACTTTGTTGTCGACTTCCCCGTCGTTATTGCTCATCGTGATATCGACCTCGCCGTTGGCGAACAGTTGGTGCATCTGCGCCACGTTGCCGGGGAACGTGCGGCCTTCCTTCCAGAAGTTCGGCTTGATCTCGTTGAGGTAGGCCCACAGCTGGCTGCTGTATTCCTCGTAAGCCGCCTCGTCGAAGTCGCCATCCAGGCTGCCCGGCCCGCCAGCGATATCGATCAGCAGCGACTTCAGGAAGGTCATGCCCGTAAAATGATTATCGAACGTGAAGCGGCCTGGGTTGGCACGGACCCACTCGGCTAGTTCTTCCCGGGTGGCCGGCGGGTTCTGCACGCGGAGGCTATCGTAAATCAGCGCGAGTTGCACGTTGCCCCATGGCATCTCGTAGCCATCGACCGGCTGCTGGAAGTCGATACCGATGAACGGACTGTCGAAGTTGATGTACTCCGCATTCGGCAGCGTCTCGACGAACGGCCCGTACAGCGCGTCGATCTGGCGCAGTTGGTAGAACGTCTCCCCGTTGATCCACATCATGTCGAAGTCACTCACATTGCGGCCGGCTTCCATTTCGGTCATCAGCGCCGACACAATCTGGTTGCCTTGCCCCGAACTCACGTTCAGCGTGATCCCGTACCGCTCCTTCACCTCGGGCGTGACGTAATCGCGGATGTACCCGTTGATGTACGGATCGCCCATCCACATGATGAGATCGACGGTCTGCCCGTTCGCTGCGGCCTCGATCTCCGCCCAGGGTTGACCGAGAAGATTCGTAGTGTCCGTCGCCGGCTCGGAGCACGCGGCCAGGGTGAGGAGGAGGAGCAGGAGGATGCCGCTGTGGCTATGTGGCTGTGTGGCTGTGTGGCTCATGGGGTGGTTGGGGATTGTCGGGAGCTGCTCAAGGGCGAAGGGGGCTCAGGGTTTTTTAGGGGTAAAGGGGCTCAGGGGCTGAGGACGAACGGAAGCTGGGTAGTATCGGCAGCGTTTTGCTTGGTCCCTGCCGGCCTGCCATGGGGTTTTGAAGGTGAGGGACGAAGAAACATGAGGACGGCAGCACAGACGCCAGAAACCGAGCAGGCAGTACGCCGGCAAGCATCTCGCAGCAATTTGGCCTCTGCCACAGTGCCACTCTGCCACACAGCCACAGCGGCATAAGCACCTAGAACAGATACCGAACGCCAAACTGAAACTGACGCGGCGCGGCGGCATTGCGGCGAACCAAGACGCCAGACGACGCGGGGCCGACTTGGATTTGGTTGCTCTGGGTCGCGTTGTTGGAGTAGCCGCTCAGGTTTTCGGCGTTGAAGACGTTGAACACATCGGCCGTGAGGGCGAGATCGTGGCCGCTCAGGGGGAGGATGTATTGCAGGCCGACATCGAACGTCGAGGACCACGGGAGGCGGTCGCTGTTGCGGGTTTCGCCGGGCTGCCGGTCGCTGTTGCCGACGTACGCGTCACCGAAGCTGCGGCCGTCGCCGTTGAGGTCGCTCGTGCCGAAGATCGAGGCATCGGGGATGCGGTTGATGGGCTGGCCGCTCTGAAGCAGCGTGGCCACGCTGATCGACAGGTCGCTGACAGGGTAGTAGTAGAAAATCCCGCTCAGGACGTGCGTCCGGTCGTTGATCGACGGGCCCCACTCGTCGTCGAAGTCGTTCGAGTTCTGCGCGCGGAAGTTGATGTCTTCCGTGTCGTTCGTCAGTTCGGAGAGCGTGTAGCTCAACCGGTAGGCATAGGGCGTGCCTTGGCGTGCACGTTCGAGGTTTAGGCTCGCGGCATAGTACCGGCTCTCCCCACCCGTTTCCGTCACGATGATGCCCCGAGCACCGCCGGTGACCGGAGCCACCGGGCGCGTCGCGTCGGCTTCCGCGGGCGTGCGGACGAGGCCGCGCAATTGCTCTGGGCTGAGTGTGTTCGCCTGCTCGGCCGTAATCTCGAACGGTGTCGGTGCGTTGAGATCGCGGAGGCGGAAGAGGCCGTAGCTGCGTGTGTGCATCAAATCGACGAAGAAGCGCGTGCGCGGGTCGAGTTGGCGCTGGTAGCCGACGCTGAACTGGTGCGTGTATGGGTTGTCGTAGCCCTCCGGGTTGAGAATCCGGCGCTCGCCGCTGAAGGCGTTGGCGCGGAGGTTCTGCACGGTCGCCGGCGTGGGGCCGTTCAGATACGTCACGTTCTCTGGGTTGACGGTGAGGTTGCCGTCGAACGTAATCCGGTCGAGGTCGGTATCGGACGGGAGGATGCCCTGGTCGATGAGTTGCTGGAGCTGCTGCCGATAGCCGGCGGCCGTCGAGTTCTGCTGGAGGGCGTCGGAGTAAATCGCGTACGGGACTTTCTCGTAGAAAAGGCCATAGCCGGCACGCAGGCTGCTGCGCTCGTTGAGCGCGTAGTTGACGTTGAAGCGCGGCGCGAGGTTGTTGAAGTCGCCTGAGTCCGAGCCGCCGCGCGAGATGCTGTCGTAGTCGTACCGCAACCCGAGGGTCACGTTGAGGCGCGGCGAGACGGCGATCAGGTCCTCGACGTAGAGCCCGAGCAGATTCTGACGCTCCCCGAACGTCGCCGGCCGAAGCTCGACGCCGTAGTTGACGACCTCAACATCACCCGGAATATCTTCGGGGCGCAAATCGACCGAGGCGCGGCCACGCAGGGTAGCGAGTTGGGCCTCGTTGAGCTGAACGAGGTAGCTGCCGTCCGGATTGCCGCCGCCGGTCAGGGAGAAGTCCGACGAGGTAAACTCCCCGCCGACCTTCACTTGGTGCCGGCCCAGGTTCGCCGTCAGCTTTTGCTGAAGCTGAAACGTGTTCTCGACATCGTTGAACTGAAAGCCCGGATGGCCGAGAACCGCGAGCGTGACGCCTTGCGGATCGAGCACGGTCACTTGCGGGCCGGTGATCTCGGGATCGGCGTAGTTCCAGTTGAACCGGCTGTAGAGCAGGTTGCCCTCGTAGACGAAGCCGTTTCCAACATACGTGTTTTGCGACGCCAGCAGCACCGACTGCCGGTCTTGCGTGTTGCCGGCACTCGGGAAGGACACGCCGCCTTCAAGACCGCCGCCTTGGCGCTCGATCCCGACGAGGCCCAGGTGCGCCCGCGCGACGGAGGTCAGACGATCCGTCCAGCGATGCGTCAGTTTACCCGAGGCATACGTGAACTGGTTCGTCCCGGAGATCGTCTCGCTGAGGCCGAGTTGAGGCACGCTGAGGATGTTGTCCTTGAAATCGAACGTTTGCTCGACGTTGACAAAGAAGAACGTTTTGTCGCGCTGAATCGGCCCGCCGACGGCAAAGCCGGCCTGCTGGCGCATGAAGCCGTCTTTCACTTGGTTGCCCGAGAGATCACGCTGCGCGAACGGGCTTTCGCCGTCGATGGCCGGGCCGGGACGGGTCATGTAGAAGGCCTCGCCGGACAGGTCGTTGCCGCCCGACTTCGTCGTGACGTTGAACACGCCGTTCCCGGTCTGCCCGTATTCAACCGAGTAGTTGTTCGTCAGCACCGTCACGTCCTGCGTCATCCCAACCGGGATCGCGAACTTCTGGCCACCGAGGAAACGCTCGGTGTTGTCCATCCCATCGATGAGGTAGCTCGTGAAGAGCGAATTCGCCCCGTTGATACTGACGTTCGGCGCTTCGGGATAGAAGCCGGTCGCCTGCGTCACATTGGGCAG
>JBCDHV010000166.1:0-7927 GCA_038749615.1 Bacteroidota bacterium | reverse complement strand
TTGAACCACTCCACGGTCTCCTTCAAGCCGGCGCGGATGGGCGTTTGGGGCGTCCAGCCGAGGGCCTTCTCGGTGCGGGCGTAGCTGATGACGCTGCGCTTCTGTTCGCCGGGTTTGCCCGGGGCATGGGTCTCTTCGATGTCGGAGCCGGTGAACTCTTTGATCATCCGGAAGAGTTCGACGACGTTCGTCTCGATGCCGGTGCCGACGTTGAAAATGCCGGAGCCGTCAAGCTCGAGGGCGGCCATGTTGGCACGGACGACGTCGGCGACGAAGACGTAGTCGCGGGTTTGCTGCCCGTCGCCGTTGATGAAGGCGTCTTGGCCGCGGAGCATGCGCTGCGTGAAGATCGCCACGACGCCGGCATCGCCGTGCGGGTTTTGCCGTGGCCCGTACACGTTGGCGTAGCGCAGAGCGACGTAGTCGATATCGAACTGATCCTTGTAGAAAAACAGGTACTTCTCAGACACCAGCTTCGTGATGCCGTACGGGGAGAGCGGCTGCTGCGGATGATCCTCGTCCTGCGGGACGTACTCAGGCTCGCCGTAGATGGCCCCGCCGGTCGACGAGAAGACGACTTTCTTCAGCCCGGTCCGCCGGCCGGCTTCCATCAAGTTCAAGAAACCCAACACGTTGACGTCGGCATCAAAACCAGGATCAGCGACGGACTTGCGGACGTCCATCTGCGCTGCGAGGTGGTACATGGCATCGTACTTCTCCTTCTCGAACAGCACGGCCACCTCATCGCTGCGGATGTCCATGTTGTGGAAGACCACACCGTCGGGCAAATTCTCGCGTTTGCCCCCGTTGAGGTTGTCGATGACGTGTACGGTGTGCCCCTGTGCCAAGAGCGCGTCACACACGTGGGAGCCGATAAAGCCGGCACCGCCGGTCACGATTAGTTTCATTGTGGTTGATGGTCTTTGGTTGGGCGGTTGGGCGGGATCCGTTCCCTGCCCAACCATAGCAAGCCTCAGTTCCATGAACTGAGCAAGCGTCCTGCCCAACGGATAACTAACCTGGCATCAAGACCGCACTTGAGAACTGCTCGGGGTCGAACAGGTCAGCGGCTAGGTGTTGCAGGTCGGTTTCGTTGACGGCTTCGATCGAGCCGATGATTTCGTCGAGGGTGCGGAAGGGCTGATCGTAGAGCAGCATCCGGCCGAGCCGCATCATGCGGTTGCTCAGGCTCTCCAGGCCTAGCATCAGCGCCCCCTTGAGTTGGCTCTGCGCCTGTGAGAGTTTTTGCCGGCTCATCGGCTTCTGGACGAGCTTGTCGAGTTCACGGAAGATCAGCTTCTTCGAGCGCTCGACCTTCGCCCCGTCGGTCGCCATGTAGACGCCGAAGTCGCCGGTGTCGCTGAGCATGTTGGCGAACGAGTAGATGTGGTAGCAGTAGCCGTACTTCTCGCGGATGTTCTGGTTGAGCCGGCTCGACATCCCCCCGCCCAAGACGGTGTTCAGAAGCGACATGGTCATGCGCCGGCGGTCGTTGATGTCGAGCCCACGCGTGCCGAGGACGAGATGCGCCTGCTGGATCGGGCGGTTCTCGATCAAGTGCTTCGGCGTGTAGCCGTTGACCCGGTCTCGGGCGTGAGAGGACGGATTCGGGGGGCGCTCGGCCTTTTCGAGCGCCTGCTCGACGAGCCGGACCACGCGTGCGTGCGTCAGATTGCCGGCTGCTGCCACCACGATCCGGTCCGGCGTGTAGCGGTTTTCGAGATAGCCGAAGAGATCGCTCTGGCTGAACGAGCGGACGGTTTCCGGATAGCCAATGACGGGCCGGGCGAGGGAGTGCCCGTCAAAAAGAACGCCTTCGTACCGGTCGAAGAGCAGGTCTTCCGGCACATCGTCGTACATCCGCATTTCCTCGACCACGACGTCCTTCTCCTTTTCGACTTCCCGCTCCGGGAAGGTCGGGTTGAAGACGAGGTCACAGACGATGTCGACGCTGCGTTCGAGGTGCTCGTCGAGCGCGCGGGCGTAGTAGCAGGTGTACTCCTTGCTCGTGAACGCATTCAGGTAGCCGCCGACAGCTTCCATGCGCTGCGCGATGTGATGGGTGCGGCGTTTGCGCGTCCCCTTGAACACCATGTGCTCGATGAAGTGGCTGATGCCACTGAGGTTGGCCGGCTCGTCGCGGCTGCCGTTGGCTACCCACAGGCCCACCGAAATCGACCGCATCGAGGGCAACCGCTCCGTCACCACCCGTACGCCCGATGCTAACTCTGTGGTCTCGATTCCTGTCTTCTCGGCTAGGTTCATTCCTACGGGTGGCGCGGATGCAGGTGCAGTGAGCGGGTGAATATCGCCCTCGGCGCATCGGCGTCCAACCGGGAATGTGGGGCCTCCGTGAATTGGATCTTCCGGAGATGCCATCTTCAGGAGATGCCATCTCCGGGAGATCGGCCCCTAAAAAAAGCCGGCACCAGGTTGCCCCAGTGCCGGCTCGTTCTAAGAGGTTGACAGCCTAGCGGTCACGCCGGCGGCCACCGCCACCTCGGCGGTCGCCACCACGTCCTCCGCCACGGCGGTCTCCACCGCCCCGACGGTCGCCGCCACGGCCACCACCGCCTCGGCGGTCGCCACCGCCGCTACGGCGCGGGCGCTCCTCGTAACCTTCCGGCTTTTCGAGGAACGGCTTCCGGCTCAACCGGAGCTTGCCGCCGTCCTTGATCTCGATCAGGCGCACCTTGACGGTGTCGCCGACTTTCACGTAGTCCTCTACGCGTTCGACGTAGCCGTAGTCGAGTTCGGAGACGTGTAGGAGACCTTCCTTACCAGGAATGATCTCGACGATCGCGCCGAAGGACTGCACAGAAACGACGTGGCCTTCGTAGTCTTCGCCCTCTTCGGGAACGGCTACGATGAACCGAATCTGCTCGATGGCTGCGTCGACGCCGGCGGCGTTCGTGCCCGAGATCGTGACGATGCCCTTGCCATCGACTTCGTCGATGTTGATGCTCGTCTCGGTCTCGCGCTGGAGGCCTTGGATGACTTTACCGCCCGGCCCGATGATCGCGCCGATGAACTGGGCGTCCACAGCGAGGCTGACGAGGCGCGGGGCGTGCTCAGACAGCTCCTCACGGGGGCCAGAGAGCGTTTCATCCATCTTGTCGAGGATGTGATCCCGGCCTTGCTTGGCTTGCGTCAGCGCTTCTTCGAGCACTTCGTAGCGCAGGCCACCGGCGATCTTGATGTCCATCTGGCATGCGGTGATCCCATCGCGGGTACCGGTGACCTTGAAGTCCATGTCGCCGAGGTGATCCTCCGTTCCGAGAATGTCGGAGAGCACTTTGTAGCGGTCGCCATCGACGATGAGGCCCATCGCGATGCCGGCCACCGACTTCTTCATGGGCACGCCGGCGTCCAGCATGGCGAGTGCGCCACCGCACACCGTGGCCATCGAGGAAGAACCATTCGATTCGAGGACTTCGCTCGTGAGGCGGATCGAGTAAGGGAATTCCTCCTGGGAGGGAATCATCCGCTTCAGGGCGCGCTCGGCGAGGTAGCCGTGGCCGATTTCCCGCCGGCTGGTGCCGCGGATCGGGCGGGCTTCGCCGACGCAGAAGGGCGGGAAGCTGTAGTGCAGGTAGAACGACTTGTCTTCCGTGTCGAAGATCTGGTCGACGCCTTGTACGTCGCGCGGCGAGCCGAGCGTCACCGTGGCGAGCGCTTGCGTCTCACCACGCGTGAACACGGCCGAACCGTGGGCACGGGGCAGATAGCCGGCTTCCGTCCAGATCTGGCGGATGTCAGCCGTTCCTCGGCCATCGAGCCGGCGGCCCTCGGCGAGGATCATCTCCCGCATCACATCTGACTCGACGCGGCCAAACGCGCCTTTGATGTCGCCGGCGGTGTAGCCGTCTTCCGTGGCGTCGGCCATCACCATCTCGCCGTTCTCGTCTTCGGAGCCGAGCATCGACTCGACGAGGGCTTTCTTGATGTCGGCAATGCCGCCGTAGAACGACTGCTTGTCGTACGGCTTGCGCAAGTGCTCGTCGATCTGGCCGGCCACTTCGGCGCGGACTTTTTCGATGAGCGCTTCCGGCGCAACGTCAACGCTGTACTCCATCGGCTCGGCAGCACCGAAAGCGTCGCGCAGGGCGAGTTGGCCTTCGCAGAGCTGCTTCACGGCGTCGTGGCCGAAGCGCAGGGCGCTGACCATGTCCTCTTCGGAGATCTCGTCGAACTCGCCCTCGACCATCACGATGGATTCGAGGTTGCCGGCGATCACGAGGTTGCAATCGCTAGACTCGAGTTCGGTGCGCGTCGGGAAGATGACCCAGTCGCCGTCGACGCGGCCCACGCGGACCTCGGCCAGCGGGCCGTCGAACGGAGCTCCGCTGAGCGTCAGCGCGGCCGATGCGGCGGTGCCGGCAATCACGTCCGCATCGATCTCGGGATCGGCGGAAATGACGTAGGCGATGATTTGCGTCTCGTTGCGGAAGCCGTCCGGGAAGTTCGGGCGGATGGCGCGGTCGATGAGACGGGCCGACAGGATCTCCTTGTCGGACGGACGGCCTTCACGCTTGATGAAGCCACCTGGGATCTTACCGGCGGCCGCAAACTTCTCGCGGTACTCGACGGTGAGGGGGAAAAAGTTCAAGCCTGGACGCACGGAGTCGACAACGGCGGTGCAGAGCACCATCGTGTCGCCTAGCCGCACCACCACGCTGCCGTCAGCCTGCTTCGCAAGTTTGCCGGTCTCGATCGAGATCGTCTTGCCCTGGCCAACGTCGATGTGTTGATGAGTAGGGTTCATGTTGTTGGATTGGTCGCGCAGCAGCGTTCGGCCGGCCTGCAGACGTGCAGAACCCAGCCAGCGCTGGCGCGCGAGTTGAACCGTTGCCCAACGGAGTGAACCGGCCTTGCCTCTCGATGAACTGAAGATGTGGTGCGAGTTGTGAGGAGGAACGAACGGCCTCGGCGGCGGCTCTCCCCTGCTCCCAACTCGCCCGCAGTCTGAAAAGGCTGAGACTCGGTCCAGCCGAGCAACGGGCTCTTAAAAAAAGACCAGCGACACCCGAGGGTGCCGCCGGCCGTGAGATACGCTTATTTCCGGATCCCGAGCTCCTTAATGATGGAGCGGTACCGCGTAATGTCGCGGTCGGTCAGATAGTTGAGCAACCGGCGGCGCTTACCAACGAGCTGAAGGAGTCCCCGGCGGGACGCGTGGTCCTTCGGGTTGACTTTCAGGTGTTCGGTGAGATTGCGGATGCGCTCGGAAAAAATGGCGATCTGCACCTCGGCGCGGCCCGTGTCTCCACTGCCGTTGCCGAACTGCTCGATCAGCTCTTGCTTGCGCTGTTTCGTGATCATCGGATGACCTCTTTAGATTGTGCCATGCTAAAGAAGCGAAAAAATGCCCGGCGGAAGGACGAAGCGGAAGCCTGTCTCGCGCCGGGTTCGCAGCCTCGCCGCCGGCACCGGCAAACGAGGTATCCACTCAAGATAAAGTGGACAGTAAGTTTATGCAATCTGCCCGGTCGCGTTCCAACTGCACCACGAGTTCATCCACCCCGTTGAAGCGCTGTTCGTCTCGGATCCGGCGGACGAATTGGATGCGGAGCAAGCGCCCGTAAAGGTCGCCATCGAAGTCGAACACATGGGCTTCGAGCCGGCGGTCGGTGCTGCCATCGAAGGTGGGGCGCACCCCAACGTTCATCATGCCGCCGCGCCACGGTTCGCCGGGCTCGTCGATGCGGACGCGGATGGCGTACACCCCGTTGCCAGGGATGATTTTGGCCGGCTCGACGGGGTCCAGGTTCGCCGTCGGGAATCCGATGCCTCGGCCCCGGCCATCTCCCGGCACCACGCGGCCGGTGAGCCCGTAGCGCCGGCCCAGATACTCTGCGGCCGTGCCTACATCGCCGGTTTCGAGGGCACGTCGGATCTTCGTGGACGACACCACGACTTCACCTACGGCTTGCGGCGGAATGACATGAACGCCAAACCCAAGTTCGTCGCCCAGCGCATGCAGCAGCGCCTTATTTCCGGATCGGTCCCGCCCGTACTCGTGATCGTAGCCCACCACGATTTCGCGAGCGCCAACACGCTCGAACAGCACGTCCCGGGCATACGCCTCGCCGGTTAGCCTCGAAAAGGCCTTCGTGAACTCGATCACCACGAGCCGGCCCAAGCCCAGCGCTTCCAACGATTCAGCCCGTTCGTCGAGCGTCGTCAGTAGCGGGATTCGTTCGCCGGTGAGCACGGCCCGAGGGTGCGGCTCGAACGTGACGACGGTGCTCTGCATCTCGGCCTGCCGCGCCCGCTCGATCAGATAGCGGATCACGTGTTGATGGCCTCGGTGCACCCCATCGAAGGTGCCCGTCGTGACCATCGCCGGCCCATGCCGGCGCACCTGATCGAGCCCCCGTTCAAGGATCATGTGGGTGAGCGGTTGAATGAGTTGACTAGTGCGCAGTCAGCGTTTCTTCGAGGGTCGCGAGGTCCCAGGCGTCCTCAACATCGTACCCCCCGATTCGTTCACGCCGGAGGGCCGTCAGGTGTGCTCCTACCCCGACGGTTTGGCCCAGATCGTGCGCGAGCGTGCGGATGTACGTGCCTTTCGAGCAGTCGATCAGAAAATCCACATCGGTCTCGCGCCGGGCCGTGAGATCGAAGCGGTCGACGTGGACATGGCGCGGCTTCCGTTCGACCGTCTCGCCGCGGCGCGCCTTCTTGTATAGACGTTCCCCGCCGACTTTGACGGCGGAATACATCGGGGCAAGCTGTTCGATGTCACCAGAGAGGCCCACGGCAGCCGCTTCCAATTCGGCATCGGTGACATGGCCGGCTGGGACGGAAGAATCGGGCTCCGTCTCAGCGTCGTAGCTCGGCGTCGTTTGGCCGAGGCGCAGGGTGCCCGTGTACCGTTTCGGCAAACCCATGAAGCTGTCGATGTGCTTCGTTGCGGCGCGGCCGATGCACACGATCAGCAGTCCGGTGGCCATCGGGTCCAGGGTGCCGGCGTGGCCGACTTTCTTGATCTTCGCCAGCCAGCGGACCTTTTTGACAACGCCGAACGACGTCCAGCCCTTGGGCTTGTCGACGAGCAATGCATACCCCGTCAGATCGTCCGGTAGCGGACTGCGCATTCCCAGAACAGGCGGCCGGTCGCTCACGCCTCGCTTCTCAGATCGGAATCGCCCAGGTCCGGATTGGCCGGGTCTGCCCCTTCGGCATCGGCCGATCCACCGCGTTCTTCCCGGTCTGCACGGATCTTGTCGAGCAACCGCTCGATGTTCTGCGCGTGATCCAGGGATTCATCCAGGAAGAACTTCAACGCGGGCACTTTGCGCAGTTGGTGCCGGACGCGCCGGCCCAGCTCGGCCCGGATGCGCGGCGTCATGTCTTGCAGGCGGTTGAGCGCCACTTTGCGCTGCCGGGCGTCGCCCATGCTACTGACGTAGACATACGCCATGGACAGGTCCGGCGTGACCCGGCACCCCGTCACAGTAAGCATGGACTGCGACACCTCGTAAAACGTCGTGTTCAACAACGTCGCCACCTCGCGCTGAACCAACCGCGCGACTCTCTCAGTACGGATACTCATCTCAGTGGGTTGATAGCGCGGGGCGCCTAGACTTCAAGTTGCCGGCGGGTCTCGATGATTTCGTAGGCCTCGATCTGGTCGCCGACCTTGATGTCGTTGTACCCATCGATGGACATCCCGCACTCGTAGCCGCTCTGGACTTCGCGGGCGTCATCCTTGAACCGGCGGAGCGAGGCGAGTTTGCCTTCGTAGATCTCGATGCCATCGCGGACGAGGCGGACCTTGTCACTCCGGCGGATCTTGCCGTCGAGGACGTAACACCCAGCCACGGTACCCACTTTCGGCACCTTGAACAGCTCGCGGACTTCGGCCGTGCCGAGCGTCTTCTCGGACAGCTCCGGCGAGAGCAGGCCTTCGAGTGCGTCCCGA
>JBCDHV010000165.1:0-7953 GCA_038749615.1 Bacteroidota bacterium | reverse complement strand
GTACCCGAGTGGCATACCGTCGCAGCCCGGTCTGGTATGTACACATTTCCGCTGCCGTTCGAGCAGGAAGAGATCACCGTTTCGCTGCTGTGGCACCCCAGGATGGGCGCAGACCCAGCCCATCGGTGGATGAAAGCCGTCGTGCTCAGCACCTGCCGGCAGTACGTCAGCGCGGTACGGACGGCTCTCCCACCCTTGCACGACGAATTGTGAAGACGCGTCAAGGCTCATTCTGGTGCGAAACCTTGTGGCTTACTGAAATTTAGATTCAATCTACACAAGTCCGCAGAATCGACTCGAAGTAACGACCGTTGGATTTGCCGCCGGCTGCCCCGCGCTCCTGCTCCACGTTTGCTCGTCCATCGGTTCTGCTCACCACTCAGCTCCGCCCACCTCCTAGATTTCACTTGGCCGGCCTGGTCATTTTCCACCCCTCTCTGTACACGTTCTATGCTACGCCTATCCTCCACTCTTTTCCTCGTCGCGCTGCTGCTGACCTCGTGCCAGCAACCCGACGCCACGCCGCCTGCCGACGCTGAAGACACAGACGCAGAAGCGCTCATCATCTATTCGGGCCGCAGTCAATCCCTGGTCGATGCGTTGGTCGAGCAGTTCGAACGTGAAACCGGATTTGATGCCGAGGTCCGCTATGGATCCGACGCGCAGCTGATTGCGACGCTCGAAGAAGAAGGCGATCAGAGCCCAGCCGATGTCTTCTGGGCCAACTCGCCCGGTGCCCTCGGCGCGCTGAGCAATGCTGAGCTTCTCACGGCGCTTCCCGACACGATCCTGAACCAGGCCGAAGCCTTCGTGCCGTCGAGCGGACTCTGGGTGCCGGCTACGATTCGCTTCCGCACCCTCGCCTACAACACAGACGCCGTCTCCGCAGACGACCTGCCAACGTCGGTCGTCGATTTGCCGAATGCGGCATCGCTCTCCGGGCGGATTGGTTGGACGCCGACCTACTCTAGCTTCCAGGATTTCATCACCGCCCTCCGCATCACACAGGGCGATGAGGCCACGAACGCCTGGATCGATGGCGTGCAGGCCCTCGAACCCAAAGCCTACGCGTCGAACACCCCGATGCTGCAAGCCTTGGCCGCCGGCGAAATCGACGTGGCGCTCACGAACCACTACTACATCCTGCGTGTCACCGAGCGGGATGCCGGCACGGCCCCGATTGCCACCCACTTCTTCGAAGCCGGCGATGTGGGCAACCTCGCGCTCGTCACCGGTTCCGGGATGCTGAAAACCAGCGATCAGAACGAAAAGGCTCTCGCCTTCCTAAACTTCTTGCTCTCCGAAGGTGCTGAGCAATACTCGGCCGAGCAGGTCTACGAATACCCGGTCATTGAACTCGGCGCGCTGCCCAGCTACCTGCTGCCCTTCGAAGAGGCCCGCCAGTTGAGCCCCACGTTCGATTTCATGCAGCTCCGCGAAATCGACGCGACCCTCGACCTCCTTCGCGAACAGGAGATGTTGTAATCGGTTGGGTAGGACGCTCGCTTCATTCCACTCCGTGAGAATGAGGCTCTGCTGTGGCTGGGCAGGTTTACTCACCCCGCCACGGCCTCCTTTGCCCAACCACAGCGAACGCAGTGAGCGTCCGAAGAGCAACCCAACCAACCGCCCTCCTGGTCCCTGCCTTTGCCGTCGTGGCAGGGGTGTTGGTACCCCTCGTGTACCTAGTCCTCCGTGCCGGCGAAGCAGATTGGGACGAGCTTCGGGCCCTCGTGTGGCGGAGGCGGACGCTGCGGCTGCTAGGCAACACGCTGGCGCTCTCGGCCGGCGTGCTCGTGCTGGGCACCGCCTTGGCGCTTCCGCTGGCTTGGCTGGCCACGCGCGCAGACTTTCCGGGCCGGCGATGGGTTACGCTGTTGGGCGTCCTGCCGCTGACGATGCCGGCGTACGTGATGGCGTACGTGCTGCTGGCCTCGACAGGCGGGACGGGCACGCTCGCTCAGGTGTTTGGGGTGCACGTGCCGCGCGTGTCGGGCTACCCCGGGGCGTTGTTGGCGCTTGGTCTCACCACGTTTCCCTACCTCTTTCTCAATCTTCGCTCAGCGTTTCAAGGGCTCGATCCTGCCCTCGAAGAATCGGCTCGCTCGCTTGGGCAGAGTGCAGGCAGGACGTTCGTTCGCATCGTTCTCCCCCAATTACGCCCAGCGTTCTATGCCGGCGCGCTACTGATTCTGCTGCATGTGCTGGGCGACTTCGGCGTTGTCTCCCTGGTTCGGTTCGAAACGTTCAGCTTTGCGATTTACTTGCAATACAGCGCAGCGTACGACCGCATCTACGCGGCCTGGCTGGCGCTGATGCTGCTCGGGCTGACGGGCGGGACGCTCTGGCTGGAGGCGCGCTTGCTTCGGGGACGGGTCTTCCACCGCTCAGATTCCGGTTCAGCCAAGCGTGTGCGGCGGGTCTCGTTGGGGCGGTGGACGTTACCGGTCTACGTGTTCTTGAGTGTCCTGGTGATGAGCTGCTTCGTCTTGCCGGCGATCACCTTGTCGTACTGGCTCGATACCGGAACCGCAACTTCGCTTAGCAAAATCGGAGAGGCTCTTGGGCGCTCTGTCATGGCCTCGTTGCCGGCGGCCGTACTGGCCGGCGTGTTTGCGCTGCCCCTCGCCTATCTGAGTGTGCGGTACGCCTCGAAGTTGACGCGCGGCATCGAGCGGGTCGCGTATCTGGGCTATGCGACCCCGCCCCTCGCGTTTGCGCTGGCCTACGTGTTTTTCACACTGCGCGCCGTGCCCGTGCTCTACCAGACGTTGACGTTGTTGGTCATCGGCTACACGCTACATTTTCTGGCGGAAGGGCTAGGCCCTGTACGGAGTGCGATGTACCAGGCGCCCCCCCGGCTCGAAGAAGCTGCGCGCTCATTGGGCCGGCGTGCGTTTCCGGCATTCATGATGGTCACGTTTCCGCTGGTACGGAGGGGCGTACTCGCCGGCTCCGCACTCGTATTTCTTTCAGCGATGAAAGAGCTCCCCATCACGTTTCTTCTCGCCCCCGTCGGCTATCAAACGCTCGCGCTAGGCGTGTGGAGCGCCACCCGGGAAGCCGTCTTCGACATCGCAGCGCCGTACGCCCTGGTGCTCATCGTTTTCTCGGCCGGGTTCGTAGGCCTCGTCCTGGCGGAGCGAGGCCGGTAAGTGGTTGGGTGGGGCGCTCGCGTTGCTCGCTGCGGTCGGGCGGGGTGAGTTGGGGGTTGACAGCTGCTCTCCTGCTCCTCTCGGCACCGGCACAACGTTCAGGCGTACTACGGCTGCCCAAACAATCTCCCCCGCCCAACCATCAACCCATAGCGAGCGGAACGCGAGCGCCCTGCCAACCCCGATGCCTCTCCTCTCCGTCGAACAGTTGACGAAACGGTTTGTAGCCAGCGGTCCGCCGGTGGTGGATGCTGTTTCGTTCGAGGTCCATCCTGGGGAGTTCTTTGCACTGTTGGGGCCGAGCGGCTGTGGGAAAACGACGACGCTCCGGCTCATCGCCGGCTTCGAGCGCCCGGACGCAGGACGGATCTCGTGCGATGGCCAGCTCGTGTGTGCCACGGATGCGCATCTGCCGCCTGAGCAGCGTGGCATTGGGTTCGTGTTTCAGGATTATGCGCTGTTTCCGCACCTGTGCGTACTCGATAACGTCCAATTCGGGCTATCCGGCCGGCCTCGGAACGAGCGCACCAAACGAGCGCAGTCGATGCTAGAGCGGGTCGGGCTGGCGGAGTTTGCGGATCGTTTCCCGCACCAGCTGTCTGGCGGGCAACAGCAGCGCGTCGCGCTGGCTCGTGCGCTGGCACCAAGCCCCCGGCTGCTGCTGCTCGATGAGCCGTTCTCCAATCTCGATGCGCTCCTGCGGCAGACCACGCGGCATGACGTGCGCACCCTGCTGCGCGACGAAGGGGTCAGCGCCTTGCTCGTCACACACGATCAAGAAGAAGCTTTCACCCTCGCCGACCGCGTGGCGGTCATGAACGCCGGCCGGATCGAACAAATCGCGACACCGGAAGAACTGTACGCCCGGCCGCAGAGCCGATTCGTCGCCAACTTCCTTGGCCCCACCAACCTGATGCCGGCGCACGCCGAGGGCGACACGGCTCAGAGCCCGCTCGGCAAAATCCAACTTGACCGTCCCGCTCACGGTCCGGTCCTGCTGGCACTTCGCCCGGAGCACCTCGCGCTCCTTCCACCGGAAAACGGATCGGGCCAGAACGTGCAGGCCGGCTGCGATGGCCTCGTCACGTCCTGCCACTTCAAAGGCCGTGATCTCGCCTACCGCATCGCGCACGCCGGCAACGAGTACCTCGTCTACGCCCCGAGCCAAACCCCGTACCGGCACGGAGATGATGTCGTGCTCTGCCCTTGCCGAGCCGCGAGCGTGGTCGAGGAGTTGTAGTGTGGCTGTGTGGCTGTGTGGCTGTGTGGCTGTGTGGCTGTGTGGCTGTGTGGCTGTGTGGCTGAAGATGATTGCCACATCTGCCACCCTGCAACACGTGCCACATTTTCCTCCTGCCACACCACAGCGAAACCGACCATTCGCTCTCTCGTTGGTACCTTCACACCACAGTTCGGCACGTCCTTCCCACCGCCTGGCTCCGCTACCTGCTTCACGGGTAGTTCACTCCCCCTTTAGATCCTCTTCCGGTTTCAACCGTAATTTGGATTTAGTCTAAACAAGGATCCATGCGTTGCCTTCTTCTCTCCCTCCTCTTGTGCGGGGTTACGCTGGCTCAGGACACTGGTCCGTTCAAGCCGGTACAGCTCGACACCACCATCACCTACGACGCTGTCGTCGTCACGGCGACGCGTACAGCCAAAGAGCTCGTTGATGTCGCGGTCCCCACGGCCGTCGTCACAGCTGAACAAATTCAGGCGCAGGGGGCCACGCGCCTTGGACAGGTACTCGAAACCATACCTGGGCTCCAACTCTTCGATGATCACGGAAGTGGGTTACAAGTCCAGGGCTTCTCACCTGACTACACGCTCATCCTGATTGATGGGGAGCCCATTATCGGCCGCACGGCCGGCACATTGGATCTCGACCGGGTGACCGTGCAGGGTGTCGAACGCGTGGAGGTCGTACGGGGCCCGTCGTCGTCGCTGTATGGAAGCGAAGCGCTCGCCGGTGTGGTCAACATTATCACACGCCAGGCCCGTCAGGGGGTTCGCGGCTCGTTTGGTGCCCAGACCGGCTCGTTTGGCCGCAGCGATCTCACTGGCGAGGTCGAGGCTGCCACAGACCGTTTTGGTGCCCGCCTGCTCCTCAACCGCTTTGGATCGAATGGGTACGATCTGACTCCAGATGTCTTTGGGCAGACGGCTCCCTCCTTCTCGGATTACACAGTTGATTTCCGTGGCACGGCAGAGCTGAACAACCGGGTCGACTTCAGCCTAGGTGTTCGAGGCACGCGGGAGGATCAATCGAACTTTTTCGCCCTGACAGAGGGCGGCGAGCGGACCACCTTCGATTCCGAAGGAAAACGACTCGACTGGAGCGTGCATCCCGAGATGAACGTGCAGCTCTCCAACACCTACCGGCTCAACACCACCTTGTACGCGGCCGGCTACGAAACTGAAACGCGCTACCGGCGGCAGTCGGATGGCGATCTCTACTTCTCAGACGATTTCGACCAACGGCTCTTGAGGGCAGAATCGCAGTTGAATGCCGTATGGTCTCCGAAACACCTCTCGATCGTAGGCGGTGGCGTCACGCAAGAGCGGCTACTCGGCGACCGCTACGGAACCGGCGATGATGCCCCGCAGGCCTCGCAGTTCTTTGCCTTCGCACAACACGAGTGGCTCGCCTCGAAATTCTTTGAAGCCAACGTAAGCGCCCGAATCGACGCGCATGACGACTACGACACGCGCTTCAGCCCGAAATTTGCCGTGCTGGTGCGCCCGATGGACCGCCTGAGACTCCGCGCGAGCGTGGGCAGCGGGTTCAAAGCGCCGGCCTTCCGGCAGCTGTACCTCTCGTTCACGAACGCGGTCGCCGGCTACTCGGTCTTTGGCGTAACGCGGATTCAGGATGGGATCGAGCGCCTCGACCGCGAAGGTCAGATCAATGAAGTCTACCTGCCACTCGATCTGTTTGGATCCATCGAGGCCGAAACATCTGTGGCTTACAACGCCGGCTTCACGTTCGAGCCGTTCTCGTGGATGTCGCTGCGAACCGACGTGTTCTACAACGATGTCGAGAACTTGATCGAGACGCAGCCGGTGGCACAGAAAAGCAACGGCGCGTTCGTGTTCGGCTACTTCAACATCGCCAAGTTGTACACGCGCGGCATCGAGACCGAGGTGACCACTACGCCGTTCAGCGGCCTGACGGCCGCCGTGGGCTACCAGTTTCTTCAGGCTCGCGACCGTGACATTGTCCGCCAGATCGAAGAAGGCATCATCTTCGGGCGCGACCTGAACGGGCGCGACAGCCGGCTTTCCTTGTCGGATTACGGTGGATTATTTGGCCGTTCGCCCCACTCTGCGACGATGCGGCTGACGTACCAGCCGGCACGTCAGGACCTCACGGTCTCGCTCCGTGGCCGGTGGCGTAGCCGCTACGGCTACCGTGACTTGGACGGCAATGCCTTCGCCAACCGCGACGACGAGTTTGTGCCGGCCTATGCCATCTTCGACATGACGGCATCGAAACGCTTCGCACTCACCGGCACCACCAGCCTCGACGTGCAGGCCGGCGTCGACAACATCTTCGACATCACCCGGCCCACCCTCGTGCCTTCGATGCCCGGCCGCCGCCTCTTTGCCGGACTGCGAGTCAGCCTCTGATTCTCCCGGACACCCTCCGGTTCTAGGGCATCCCGAAAACCCAGTTCAATACCCACACCACTCACTCAATCCATTCCTGCCATGCACCGCTATGCTTTCCTTCTCCTGTTTGCATCGCTCGTCTTGACGGCGTGCGACAGCGACGACACGGCCGACGAGGCTGAGCCGCTTGCCGTTGAAACGGTCAACAGCATCGAAGCTGACCCGGCTACCATTCCTCCCGGTGGCGGCCGCCCTGTCGCTACGGGCCGGTACACCTTGTACTCCCTCGAAGATGGGCGCGTCGTTCTCTCCTCCTCCGAAGCTGATCCCGCCGTTCGCGAGCGCGATTCGGTTTCGACAGCGTGGGACGTCGGATTCCGCAGCACGACTGTGATCTTCAACGGCGGCTCCAGTGGCCCCGGTAATGCAGCGGCTACAATCCTCGCAGAAGCATTCGACGATGTGACCGAGGCTCCTGCTACCCTGCTCGCCGATGGCAACAATCAGTGCCCAGAAATCCAAGGCTTTGGTGGTGTCCGCCCAGGACCGCCACTTGCTGTGTGCACAGGCTCCGGCAACGGCTGGTACAACTACGACCCGGCGGCCAACGTCGTCTCCCCCCGTGCCGGCCGTACGATCGTCTTCCGCACGGCTGACGAGCAGCTGTTCGGCAAGATGCGGATCCTGAGCTACTACCAGGGCAATCCATCGGCGCCGACTTCCGATAACGCGAGCCGGTACTACACGTTCGAGTACGTACTCCAGCCCGACGGATCCCGCGAATTTTAACCCAGGACCAAGAGCCAGATCAGGTGTTGTAGCTTCCGTGCGGCTAGATTGATCTGGCCGTCCACTCCCACACTGTTCATTCAAACACAGCTACATGCGCATGATTAAACGTCTCTTTGCAGGCCTCTTCATTTCTTCCTTCGCGCTCGTGTCCGCCGGCTGTGGCGGAGGCCCAAGCACGCAAGAAGTGGTGATTGAAGGCAATGACCAGATGAGATACAACATCGGCATCATCAACGTGAAAGCCGGCACCGACGTGACCTTGACCCTCAACAATGTCGGCAGCTTGCCGAAGGAGTCGTTTGGCCACAACGTCGTGATTCTTCAGCCTGGCACTGATCCTGTCGAATTCGCCAACGCCGGCATGGAAAATGTCGCGAACGACTACATCGCTCCC
>JBCDHV010000164.1:0-7963 GCA_038749615.1 Bacteroidota bacterium | reverse complement strand
CACTAAGAGACTGTTTTGGATTTTCGTCCCCTGAGGGAGTCGGCCTAGTTTGTGAGTGACGCCAATCACCACAAACTAGCACCGTGATGAGTTCTTACAACTCCAGCTTGACCGACTCCGAGTGGGAAGGTATCAAACATCTGCTCGATTACAAACGCAAGCGCACCAACGACATACGCCGCATTGCCGATGCGCTCTTCTACCTCGTCAAGACCGGCTGCCAGTGGCGCGAACTCCCCCGTGAGTTTGCAGCTTGGCAGACCGTGCGCTACTACTACGACCGGTGGCGACGAAGCGGACGCTTGGACCGGCTCGTACGTCGGCTTCGCGGCGTGCTCCGACGCCGGGCCAAGCGTCGCACAGCCCCAAGTGCAGCGCTCATCGACGCGCAGAGCGTCAAGACGAGTTTGGTGGGCGGCCCCGCTCGCGGCTTCGACGGGTTCAAGAAGGTCAAAGGTCGCAAGCGTCACGTGGTTGTCGACACGCTGGGCTTGCTTGTGGCTGTTCGGGTGGGGCCAGCCAACGAGCATGAGACGAAAGCGGCTCCTAAGTTATTGGGCACCATGAAGAAGGGCATGTACCGGCTTCGTTGCATCTGGGCCGACCAAGGCTACCGAGGTGGGCTCGTCGACGCGGTCGAGACCTCGTTTGGCTGGCGACTTGAGATCGTCAAGCGGGCCGAGAAAGGCTTTGCCGCGGTGCCCAAGCGCTGGGTGGTCGAACGTAGCTTTGCGTGGTTGGAGGGCTATCGGCGTTTGAGCAAGGACTACGAGCGGCTGCCCGAGAGCAGCGAAGCGATGATCAAGTTGGCCATGATCCGGCTGATGCTGCACCGAATCCGATGAAATCCAAAACAGCTTCTAAACACTACACACTATCCTCAACCAGCGAATCGTACGCCTCGCCTTGGATCGACCAATCGAGATGGCCGGGGATTTCGCGGAGCGTGTTCTCCGGCAATGGGCGGTCTTCCCCCCGTAGAATCGATAGCAGAATCCGGAAAAGGTGCTCGTCATCGTCGTACAAGACGGGAGCGTGCAGGAGTGGGCGTTGCAGGCTCTCCGGAATCAATTCGGGATACGTCAGCCGGCGTGGTAGGAGTGGATGGCATCCGCAGTAAATCGACTCCATGATGGCGATGCCGAAGAACTCGTGGATGGCCGTCGAGATGACGATGTCGGCGCGGTGCAAAAGCTGGCTGTATTCGGCAAAGTCCTCTGCATAGCCGTAATGCAGAATCCGATCTGAGTAGCGCCGGAATGCCTGCTCGAAGGCAGGCGGCTGTTCGCGGAAATGCTCGCCGGCCAGGATCAGCTTGAACCGGTGGCCCGTGTCATCGACGCGGTTGAGCACGCGGAAGAAGGCCTCCGGGTTTTTATCGTATTCCCACCGGTGATTCCAGAGAATCGTCGGAACGGCTCGGCCGGCTCCCCAGAGCTTGGGCGTCCGGACGTCTCGGTACTCGTCGTGCGCGCGGAGATCGATGCCCAAGTGTAGCACTTCGCTCTTGGCCCGGATCCGGCTGACGGTCTGGAGGTGCGTGTAATCTGGGAAGACCCGAAGCAGAGCCGGCAAGGCGCGGACGAACTCGTCGTAGTGAAACTGCGAGTTGAAAACGACACGGTCCGCTGCGAGAGCAGACAGATAGTTGATGTATCCGTAGGTGAAGTCCCGTTCCGCGCCTTCCTTGAGCGGGTACGTCAGCTGGTTCTCGTGGAAGTACAGCAACACAGGGACGTCGCCGAGCGAGCGTCTCACGAGCGCCAGATACGCCGGCAGGTTCACCATGCTCGTCGCCACCACGAGGTCCGGCCGGAAGCCTTCGGCAAGGGCCTCTTCGGTCTTTCGGGCCAGGGTGACGGCACCGCCCTGCATGCGCCATTTCCAGAACCGGGCCGACATCGTCACGGCACGGATCTCATGCCGGCTGTGCTGCATCCAGCCTTTCAGAAACGCCTTGTGCGAACCGCCGAAATACGGCTCGAGCGCCAGGATGCGCACGGTTATCCTAGTGGTTTAGTCCTCGTCGATCGCGCGGTTGAACTCCTCGGCCTCTTCTTCCGCCGTAGCCGGCCGGACGATGGCGACGGAGCGCACCTGCAGATGCTCACGCAAGGTCTTGTCTCGAACCTCCTCAGCACTGATCAGCCGCACGTCACCTTTTCGGATCGTAACCGACCGGTTGGCCATGCGAATCCGTACCGGCTTTTCCGAGACGTTTTTAATCCAAATCCCGCGTCGCTTACTCATAACGTAGGGTCAACTATGATGGGGTGTGGTAAGGTAAGGGCTCGGGGAATCAAGAGTTTAGTACGAGACAAATCTACATCGTGTGCTCGGCCAGCACCTCGGCCGTGATACGGTGATGCGATGCGTTCCACACGGGTGATCCCTTGTGCACCACAATCGCCTGTGGGGACTCATGCTTGATGTCCAGTTCCGATTCGATGCGGCGCGAGAGCGGGCGGTTGGTCAACACATCCACCTCGAAAATCGGCACGTCCGGATGCGCGTCGGCAAATTTGACGACGTGCCGGCGGGCCCCAGCGCTGATCGGGCACGTTGGGCTGTGCTTGTAGATGAGAGCAAGAGGTTCAGAATAGGCGTCTGCGATGTCGCCTTCGGCTTGAATGGGACGGATCATGATCACGTGGGAGATAAGTGTGGCGAGGAGATGAGTGTGGGGACAGATGTAGAACGGAGCGTTGTTTTAAGTTTCTACGCATTCAGGTTCCGAGTCTCTGTAATGAGGTGTAGGAGCGCATCTGCGACCGCTTGCGGCGCTTCCGCCGGTACCCAGTGACCGACGTCCTCCAACAGGGTGACCTCCGCTGTCCCGAACTGGGAGGCGAAATCGGTTGGGATATACGGATCGTGCCAGCCCCAGACCACGCGCACCGGCACGTGGCTGGCCAGGTCGAGGACGTGCGGAAGCTCAGGTGCGAAGAGCTCAGGGTCGAGCATGCGGTAGATCGATAGCACGGCGCGTTTGGACTGAGGCGTCACGGCATCGTACATCCCATCGATGTGAGAAGGCGACAACTGCCGGCTTCCCCGCTCGACTTCCCGCCGGAAGAGCCATTTGTTCATCGCCAGTAGACTCAGTTCCCCGAGGATGGGCGTGCGCCAGATCCGGGCCCACACATGCCAGCGATACGTGGGATGAAAAAGCGTATTCGTGACCAGCACGCCGGCGACGCGTTCCGGGTGCCGGGCAGCCCATGCCAGCCCAATCGGCCCGCCCAGATCGTGGACGGCCAGGATGACAGGCTCAGAAATCCCAGCAGCATCTAACGTCGCCTCTATCCAACCGCTCCAGGCATCGAGCGTCTCGGGGACAGGCACGTCGCCGCTTCGTCCAAATCCGGGTAGGTCTGGCGCTATACAGCGTGCTTGAGAAGCTGTTTTTCCAATAACGGACAACCATAAGGCCGACGTGTCGGGGTTGCCATGGAGCAGCAACACGGGTGGGCCGGTTCCTCGAATGAGCATAACTACGCGGGTACATGACGTGGACTGCCGGGATGGCGGGTCCATCGGCACCAACCAAGATAGTGGGCACCGCACAGACCAATCCTCTTCTAAGCACTTCCGCTAGCCGACGGTTACTTTACCCACTCCTGATCCGTCCTACCAGCTGATGAACACGACCTCCACTCTCGATCCACAGACCATCGAGTTGCTCGAATCGCTCAGTGAGCATATCGATGTGGCCGCACTCGCCCAGACGCTGTCTCGCTTGCCGGCTGGCCAGGTCTCAGCGCTGCTTCGTTCCATCTCGAAGCCTCCGCGCACCCCTGTGGTACCGCCGGTCAATGGCGATTTCTACGACCTCGATGCCTCCCTCACGCCTGAGCAACGGCGTATCCGCGATGGCGTCCGGGCCTTCATGGAAACCGAAATCCGGCCGGTCATCAACGACTACTGGCTCAAAGGCGAATACCCGATGCATCTCGTTCCCAAGATCGGGGCGATGGTGCAGGACACGTTCGGGGCTGAGCCCTTCCAGTTCCCCTACCCCGATCCGGTGCTTGCCGGCGTGGTGTTCATGGAAATCTGCCGCGTCGATCCCTCGACCTGCACGTTCATCGGCGTCCCCTGGGGCCTGACACTTCCTTCCATCTACCTCTTCGGCTCGGAGGAACAGAAGAAGCGCTGGATCGGGCCCCTCCAGCGGTTCGAAGCGCTCGGTTCGTGGGCATTGACGGAGCCGGAGGTGGGATCGGCGACAGCCGCCGGCCTCAAGACTGTTGCCCGCCGCAATGGCACCGACTGGGTGCTCGACGGGCAGAAAAAATGGAGCGGAAACGCGCTAGTCGCAGACATCAATGTGATCTGGGCCAAAAACACGGAGACCGGACAGGTCAACGGGTTCCTCGTCGAGCGCGACACGCCGGGATACCACGTCGAGAAACTAGAGGGCAAAATCGCACAGCGGGCGGTCTACAACGTCTTGATTACCCTCGACGGCTGCCGCATTCCTGATTCGGCACGGCTTCCAGGAGCCAACTCGTTCAAAGAAATGGCGGTCCAGCTCGCACCCGCTCGCGCCGGCGTGGCGTGGGAAGCGGCGGGGCTCGCGCAGGGGGTCTACGAACTCACGCTCGACTACTGCAACCGGCGTGAGCAATTCGGTAAGCCCATCGCCGGCTTTCAGCTCGTCCAGGAAAAGCTTGCCCGGATGCTCGGCCACGTCACGGCGATGCAGACGCTCGTCATGCAGCTGGCCCGTCTCGAAGAGGCCGAAGGCCACATTTCGCATGAACGCGCCTCGCTGGCCAAAATGTGGTGCTGCGAAACCATGCGCGAGACCGTTGCTATTGGCCGCGGCCTATTGGGCGGCAACGGCATCCTCCTGGAGCACCACGTCGCCCGGCTCTTTGCCGATGCAGAAGCCTTGTATTCGTTCGAAGGAACCCACGAGATGAACGCGCTGATCGTCGGGCGGGCCATCACGGGACGTAGCGCATTCGTTTGAGGAGATGATACAGGTGACGGTGGGATCAGGAATGCGAGCGTGTGCAGCGCTGTTGCTCTGTTGGCTGGCCACGGAGCCGGCACTCGGGCAAGGCTTCGAGTTGTTCAATGGCCGGAATCACCCGGAGAACGATTGGCAGCAGATCAGGACGCCGCATTTCACCATCGTTTACCCGGCTCACCTGGCCGGCATTGAGACCGAGGCCGCTGCCATTGCTGAGGCCACGTACGATTCGCTTTCGGCCTTCTTGGACGTGCACTTCGATGAACGCATCCGGATCTACTTGTCTGACGAAGACGAGATTGCCAACGGATTCGCCGTCCGGCTCGGCAATGGCTTTACGAACATCTGGGTACACGCGAACGAGACCGCTAGCGCATTCACAGGCTCTGCGAAGTGGCTGCGGACGGTCATTGCGCACGAGCTCGCCCACATCTTCCACTACCGCGCGGTCAGATCCTGGATTTCGCCCTTCGACCAACTCATGGCCAACCCGCTGCCGAGTTTTTGGGCCGAGGGCGTCGCGCAGTACTTGACGGAATCCTGGGACGCGCAACGCGGCGAACGGTGGCTGCGTGCGGCCGTCTTGGACGACCGGCTCGACTACAACTCCGGGTCGTCCCGGTACAACGGCCGGCTCCTCTACGCTGTTGGGCACAGTCAACTCCGTTACCTCGGCGAGCGCTACGGCGATTCGACGCTGGTCCGCATCCTGAAGCATCGCACCAAGCGCTTGCTGACGCCGGTACACGACTTTGCCACGGCGTTCAAGGCGGTCACGGGGACCTCGTATGCCGAATTCAACGACGACTGGCGCCGGCACGTCAACGTGCACTACAACGCCATCGCGGCCACGACGACTCCGTTCGACAGTCTGGGTGGGCGTGTACTAGATCTGCCGTTCCACTACGTCGAGGACGTGGCACAGAGTCCGGATGGGCTGAGCGTTGCGGCCGTAGGGCTTCCCAGCCTCGAACGCCCAGCCCGGCGCCTCATCGTCCAAGATGCCATCACGGGCGGAGTTCGCGTCCTGGACGAAGGCGCGATTCGTGGCCCCATTGCCTGGAGCCCAGACGGCTTACACGTGGCTTACGCCAAACTCCGGCGGGGCACCCAAGGCAGCTTGGTGCATGATCTCTTCCTGGTCCCCTTCGATGGTGGACGCAAGGAGCGGTTGACGACGAACCGTCGGGCCGTCATGCCCACGTTTTCGCCTGACGGCCGGCAGCTCGCCTTCGTGGGCGTCGACGCCGGCAGCGCCAATGTCTTCGTACTCGATCTGGAAACCCAGCTAGAACGCCCCCTCACAAGTAGCCTAGGCGATCTCCAGATCACGGGGCTCGACTGGCATCCGGACCGTGCCGAACTTGCCCTGACCCGGTTTCTGCCTGATGGTACCCGTGACTTGGCACTTTTAGACGCGGAGTCGGGCGAGGTGCGTGTCCTGGATGCCGGCACTGACTGGAGACGACCGGTCTGGAGCCCGGACGGCCGGCAGATCGCAGCGACCTCTCTGGCCGACGGCGTGCCGAACGTCTTTTTGTTCGACGTTGCCGCAATCGCTGGTGCCACGGCGGCGACAGCGCGGACGCCCCGGCGTATCACGAATGCCACAACCGGATTCAGCGTCACCGACTGGGCGGTGGGTCTGAGACGCGGCGAACGCCTGCTCGGCATCGGCCACCCATCGACCCGGCGAGACGTCGCCCGTTCGCTTCCAGCTGCTCCTGCCCAGCCGGCTCCGCAAAACGTGGAGGCGAGTCCGTTTGCTTCCTGGAAAGCCCAGCCTGCACCGGCTCCCATTCCCCTCCAAATCGAGCCCAACCCAGATCTCATCGTCGACCGGTCCGACTACGATCCCTTCTCGAACCTGACGCATGTGATCTCGGGGGCCATCCCGTTTTACGTCGACAGCGACCGCTGGGGGATTGCCGGCGGTACCTCGTTCATCGAGCCGCTCGGCAAGCACGCGCTGGGCGTGGGCGCAGCGCTCACGTTTGGGGATTTCAGCGAGAGTCTGTTTCAGCTCTACTACGTCAACCGCGTGTTCCGGCCAACGATGACGGTGTGGGCGTACAACGTCCCTTTCGAAGCGCAAGCGTACGGGTCAAGTATTCTGGTGGAGCAGATCACCGGTGGCCAGATGTCGCTCTCGTGGCCGCTCGATCTAACCGACCGGGCCTACGTGAGCAACCGCTTCAGGCTGCGACTCCAACTCGCCAATCACCGCCCCATCAACGCCGACGACATCACCGACCTCCCAGCCCGGCTTGCGCCTCCTGAGGAAGCCTTTGCTGCCGAGTTTAGAGCCGAGTGGACGTGGCGTCACCGGCCACCGAACCGGCTCAACGCCATTCACCCGGAACGGGCCTCTGGCGTTCGCGCGCGGATCAGCGGCGCTCCCAAACTCGGCATTTCCGACCTGCAGTACGTCCGCCCAGATATTACGGCGTATCACCTGATGCCGGCTCCCGGATTCGGCAACCTGTACGTTCAGGCGCGCATGCAGGCGGATTTTGGACGCTCGTTGAATCAGGACTTCGTCGGGTTCTCTCGGAAGGACCCGGTCGAACTTCGGCTCCTTGGCTTTCGGTTTGGTGGTGAGCGGCAGCGGGTGCGCGGGTATCGCACGTTTAGTGTGGGCAACAAGGTGCTCTACAGCCGGCTCGAATGGCGCGTCCCCATCACCCCGAGCCTCAACAGCCGCATCCTGGGCGTCGTCGACTTCGGCCCCGTCACCATCAGCCCGTTCCTCGACGCCGGCTGCGTCTGGAACGATACGGATATAGCCGCCGGTGACCACCAGGTCGGCTACGGGCTCGAAGCGAAGAACCTCCTCCGCATCGCCGGATTCGACGTCATGCACGCCGTGGGCTTCGGCATCCCCATCAGTGGCGACCGCGAGGGCCGGCTGGATTGGCACTACCGCATCGGAGCCGCGGTGCCGTTTTAGGGTGGTTGGGTGGTTGGGTGGTTGGGTGGTTG
>JBCDHV010000163.1:0-8009 GCA_038749615.1 Bacteroidota bacterium | reverse complement strand
TCCTGCTGCAACGCCCACGCGCCGGCCGCGAGAAAGACGATGCTGAAGAGGTACCACTGCATCTCGATGTAGGCGTTCGAGCTGAGATTGGTACCGGTAAAGCGCCCGAGGTAGCGCGCGACGGCGTTGAACGCCCCAATGAGCACCATCGCAAGCACGAGCCACGTCGATAGCCGGCCGATGAAGCTGTTGACGGCATCAATGATGCGCGAGAGCCGAAGAAGAGGTTTCAAGAGGCCGAGTGGGAAGGAGTAGCGAAAGACGAGGCTCCAACATACTCCGTTGCCCGGACAACCGCATCTCGCATACGAAACAGGGTTCGCTTCGCTCAAGGGGGGACTTCGGTGGAGAGGGGGAACGGTGGAGAGGTGGGGGACAAACTGCGACGGCGTAGCTCTTGGCAGTGGCCATCTGGCGTTCTGCCTGCCGCGTGCCTTGTCCCCCACGTATCCACCTCTCCACGTCTCGACCCATCCACACGCAAGAATGGCCGGCCAGTAGACTGCTTGTTCTTGCGGAGCGCCGACAGGCCAATGAACGGCAACCTTACCCCATCAATCACTGCCTCTTCTCGGTCCGGGAAACAGTCTGCAAATTCTACTCCGCTCAGACCAGTCAACAAATCGATGCGGAGTGGTGGATGGCCGAGTTGGATTACGCGATTTGGCTCCAGAAAGTCTGAGGCACTCACTCCAACAGAGCCAAATCCAAACTCGGTCAGCGCTACCATCAGCCGATCTGCGTTCTTCGCAGTCCGTTCCACCCAGGTATCGAGATCCTTGGTGTAACGAGGATGTCCGTGGTAAGCGACGGCGTACCCACCGACGACCAGGTACCGGACCTCATGCGCGTTCAGCAATCCGGCAAACTCTCTGAAGTCGGGGGCGATGGTCATCCGAGAGGCTAGCCCAGCCGTGATATTCAGCACGGAGGGTTTCCACAGTCCGAAGACGCTCCGCAGCCGAACGCGAACGCCAGAATACAGCATCGCTTTCAGATTCGCCGAGCCTGGCCTTCTTCACTGTCCGCGCAATCATAGTGTTCTTGGTGGCTTTGTGTGGAAATTTATCTATCAACCCTCGACGGGTTTTCTGGTTGCACGTGGGTTCGCTTTGCTCATAGGGAGAGGTCGCCAGGGGGAACGGTGGAGAGGTAGGGGACAAACTGCGACGGCGTAGCTCTTGGCAGTGGCCATCCGGCGTTCTGCCTGCCGCGTGCCTTGTCCCCCACGTATCCACCTCTCCACGTCTCGACCCATCCATACGCAGGGATGGCCGGCCGGAATGAGGAATTCCGCCATAAGAGGTGGGCCAAAGGCTCCAGCATCGCAATGGCTCTCTCAACTCAGGCCAGGTGGCATGGGTCAGCGTGAAAAGGATCTGCCACGTCAGCCGTTGCACCGCCGATCACCCTGACCATGCGATGCTGGAGCCTGCTCTTCTGCTCCTGACTCATCTCAACGCCTTGCCTCATGCGGCTTCTCTACATCCTGTCTGCTTGTTTTCTCTTGGTCTTACCCGCTGACGCACAGACCGTGACCCAGGTCTCAGCTGGAAACCTGCACACGTGTGTCCGTACGAGCACCGGCGGGGTGCGCTGCTGGGGCCGTGGCGATGTCGGGCAGCTCGGCTATGTCAATACCGACGATATTGGAGACGACGAGACTCCGGCGATGGTCGGTGCTGTTAACGTGGGCGCATCGGTCAACCGGGTCGCGACGGGTACCTTTCATACCTGCGCGCTCACGAGCACAGGGGGGGTGCGCTGCTGGGGCGCTGGCACCTTCGGCCGGCTCGGCTATGGCAACACCGACGCTATCGGCGATGACGAGGCCCCTTCGACGGCCGGCGATGTCAGCATTGGCCCAACGGCGATCCAGATCTCAGCCGGCGGCAATCACACCTGCGTGCGTACGAGCGCCGGTGCCGTGCGCTGCTGGGGAGAAAACCTGACCGGCCAGCTGGGCTACGGCAACACCGACAACATCGGCGACGACGAACTGCCCGCGACGGCCGGTGATGTGTCGGTGTTTACGGCTGCTGAGCTATCAGGCGGCGCGACGGCCGCTCAGGTCGCGGTCGGAGGCCTGCAAACGTGCGTCGTCACCAACACGGGCACGGTCCGCTGCTGGGGGGTCGGTAGCTTTGGCCGGCTTGGCTACGGTAACACGAATACCATAGGCGACGACGAGGTGCCCAGCAGCTTGGCCAGCCCAGACGTAAGCGTCGGAGCGGCCGTCACCCAGGTCGCCGGCGGAAGAGATCATACCTGCACGGTCACCACTACCGGCACGGTACGCTGCTGGGGCCGTAGCAACGTCGGCCAACTCGGCTATGGCAACACGAACACCATCGGCGACGATGAGGTGCCGAGCAGCCTGGCCAGCCCAGACGTAAGCGTTGGCCTGCCCGTCACTCAGATCTCGGCCGGCGACGCGCACACCTGCGCGGTTACCACCTCCGGCACCGTGCGCTGCTGGGGCAATGGCACTGATGGCCAACTCGGGTACAGCAACACGGACACCATCGGCGACGACGAGGCCCCGTCAACCGCCGGCGATGTCAACGTCGGGCTGCCGGTCACCCAGGTCTCAGCCGGCGCCGCGCATACGTGTGCGCTCACGAACGCAGGCACCGTGCGCTGCTGGGGAGGCGGCGGCATAGCGCCCTTCCCTAACGTCGGGCAACTCGGCTACGGCAATACCGATGCCGTCGGCGATGACCCAAGCCGGTCAATCATCGCAGCCGGCGACGTACCGATCTTCGCCCCTGGACTGCCGGTCGAATTGACGAGCTTCGACGCGGTGCTCGCCGGCTCCACGGCCCGCCTCTCCTGGAGTACCGCTACTGAGACCGACAACACCGGCTTCGAGGTCCAGCGCGTCTTCTCCCGCGACGGCCAGACCTTCTGGGACGTGCTCGATTTCGTCCCCGGTGCCAGCACCACCACAGAGGCGCAGTCGTACAGCTTCGATGTCTCAGATCTCGAACCGGGCCGACACGGCTTCCGGTTGAAGCAAATTGATTTCGATGGCGCGTTCGAGTTCTCCGAGACCGTCGAAGTCGTCGTTGACGTACCCGGCACGCACGTGCTGGAAGCGGCCTATCCAAACCCGTTCAACCCACGCACGACGTTCGCCTTCCTGGTGGCCGAGACGCAGCCCGTCCGCGCGACGCTGCACGACGCGCAGGGCCGGCTGGTGAAGACGCTCTACGACGACGAAGCGCCGGCAGGCGAGAAGGTCTGGGTGCGTGTCAACGCCGACGGACTTGCGAGCGGGACCTACCTCTACCGGATCGAAGGGCGCAATTTCGCCGAAACCAAGAGCGTGCAGTTGGTGCGCTAGATCCCCGATTTAACAAATCGCCGATTTGTTAAATCGGGCGGCATTACTCGGTGGCCGGCTCTCGGAACACCTCGCCGGCTTCGGCGAAGTTTTCGGCGGAGCCGAGTAGCACCAGGCGGTCGTTGGGCTCGACGAGGAAGTCGCCGGCCGGACTACCAATCGTGCGCCGGCCTCGCCGGACGGCAAGGACCGTGATGCCGAACTCGTTCC
Organism: Bacteroidota bacterium; assembly: GCA_038749615.1. GTDB lineage: Bacteria > Bacteroidota > Rhodothermia > Rhodothermales > DATKEJ01 > JBCDHV01. The sequence goes on along the minus strand of JBCDHV010000163.1, from coordinate 4,453 downwards.
GAAGTTGGAGGTCGGCTAGGGTCTGGCCGGCGGCTGGGGCCCCGTCGCGCACAGCGACGGCCCGCGTGTGCAGCCCGTCTTCGTCGAGCCCCTGAAGCACCATCAGGTGCGCCTCACGGAGGCCACCTCGGACGATCCCATAGTCCTCGGCCCGGATCGACTGCACCTGCCGTTCGATTTCTTCCTTCGGTACGAGGTACGCTCCGAGTACGTGCGAGAACATGCGCACGGTCGTTTCCATCTCCTCTGGGACCACGAGATCAGCGCCTCGGCTCTGCAGCTTCTCGGCGTCGGCGAGGTAGCGCGTACGGGCGATAATCTGGAGCGTCGGGTTCATGTGGTGTGCCTGGGCGATCACGCGTGGGACGGCACCCGTATCGTTGATCGCTACGGCCAGAACCTTGGCGCGCAGAATGCCGACATGCTCCAGAATCAACGCCCGGCTTGCGTCGCCGTACAACGCCGGCAGCCCCTGCTCCTGAAGTTCCGTCACGTTGGCCGGGTTGATATCGATGACTGCAAACGGAATCCCCGTATTCTGCAGTACCTGCACGAGCCGCCGGCCGGCTGGGCCATAGCCCACGATGACCACGTGGTCTTCGAGCTTCAGCACCTTTTCTTCCTCCATCTCCTTCTGCGGCCCGACCCGGTGCAGGGGTGTCCGCTCAAGGAGCCGGCCGAAGCTCGGTCCCAGGCTCGACATGAGCGGCGTCAGCATCATCAAGAGCACCGTCGAGGCGATAAACACCTGCTCTCCTGTCTCCCCGAAGCCGGCCGGCGACAGTCCTGCTTCACGCCCCGCTCGCTCCAAGACAAACGAGAATTCGCCCACCTGCGCCAGCGTCAACCCGACCGCCCCTGCTACCCGGACTGGCAACCCAAGCGCCAGCACACTGCCGACCGTCGTAGCAGCCTTGAGCATCACCACGACTACCGCCACGAGCAGCACGAGGGGAAGATTCGAGATGAGAAAGCTCACATCGAGCAACATCCCAACCGAGACGAAGAACACCGCGCTGAAGATCGTCCGCAGCGGCAGCATCTCACTGAGCGCCTGGTCAGCGTACCGGCTCTCGCTGGCTACGAGGCCCGCGAAAAACGCTCCGAGCGCGACGCTCACGCCGGCGAGGCTCATCAGCGCGGCCGTCCCCATACAGACCGCCACGACGGCCAGCAAAAACAACTCGGGTTGCCGCGTCCGCGTGACTCGTTCGAGCAGCCACGGCACGGCCGTCCGAGCCAGCAGGACCACGACGGCAATAACAATGATTGCTTTCGCGAGTGCCCAGGCAATTTCGAGCCCTGTCCCGCCGGTACCGGCAAGCATCGGCACGAGCAGCACCATCACGACGATGGCGAGGTCCTGAAAGATCAGCAGCGCAAGCGAGAGCCGGCCGGCTGGGGTATCAGAATCGCCCCGTTGGGCCAGGAGCGCCAGTACCACGGCCGTCGACGACAGCGCCACGAGACACCCCGTGTACACGCCCGCCTGCCACGACACGCCGGCTGCTACAACGGCCCCCGTCACCACGAGCACTGTCACGCCCACCTGGATTCCACCCCCGATAAAAATCGCCCGCCCCAGCCGCACGAGCTTGCCAAGACTCAACTCGATACCAATCGTGAACAGCAGCAGAATCACCCCGACCTCGGCCAGAACGTCTACCGTTTCTGTGCTCTGCACGACCCCCAGCGCACTCGGCCCAATCACGACGCCAGCCAGGAGATAGCCGGCGATCGTCGGCAGCTTGACCCGTAGCGACACGTACGCGATCACGATGCTGATGACGAACAGCAGCGCAAGCTCGTTGAGAATCGGGAAGCCGGCAGCAGCGAGGATCATGGTGGTGGACCCGCTCGGGGCAGGCTGGCAGTCCGCAGACGCGGGAGTTGTTGTTGGCCGTTCGGGGGGAGACCCGTTCGCGATGGACGCGTTGTCCGCTTCGCGTGAAACCTCTGGGGCGCTCAGGGTGAAGACCCACTCGGGTGAAAGCTGGCCGGCCGCTTTGCGTAGAAAATGGTCAACCCTCGGGGTGAAGACCCACTCGGGAAATACGTTCCGGCCGCATGCGCGGATCTTACTCAGAGACTCTCAGGGTAAAGACTCGTCTGCGCTGGGTCTGGCAGGCCACTTAAGGGATGAAGGATGAAAAGGGCATATTGAAACGTGCTTGATGTAGCAGAGATCAACCGCAGGATGCAGAACTGCTCTCCCACCCTTCCCTGCTCCCTTTCCCCTTCACCCTTTCCCCCAAATCCTTCATCCTGTATCCTTCATCCTTGATCCCTTAGCGACCTGCCAGACCCGGCGAAAGCGGATCAACCCTCCTCAGACTCCAAATACGCCACCGCCTCTTTCAACCGGTCGTAGAAAACCGCGCCGTACTTGCGCTCTAGCGCCGTTCGGACAAACTCGAAGACACGGACGCCGTGCTTCTTGCCGTTCGCGCAGGCCGGAGAACAGATGTCCCAGCGGTCGTAGTTCAGCATCTCGAACCCGTGAGCATCAGAAATGCGAATCGGATAGAGATGGCACGAGATGGGTTTGTAGAAATCGATGGTGCCGGCGCGGTAGGCCATCTCGATGCCACAGGCCGCCTGCCCGTTTGGCAGCATGTGGACATACGCGCAGGGGCCGGCCTCACCTACCATGGGCGTCGCGAACGTCCCGTCTGGCTGGACCGTGTAGAGGCCCTTCTGCCCGACCGCTTGCCGGCCGGCATCGTTCATGTAGGGCTCGACGTGCTCGTAGATGGCCTCGACCGTGCGGGCCTCTTCCGCCGTCAGCGGGGCACCGCCATCGCCCTGTACGCAGCATGCGCCCCGGCAGGCTGCGAGGTTGCACACGAACTCCTCTTCGATCACCTCGTCACTGACGAGCACATTGTCGATAGCAATCACGGACTAGATCCCCGATTTGTTAAATCCCCGATCTGGAAAGGCACGGCCGGCCGGTCGTTGCTGGCGTACAAGTTGGCGCGCGACGGATTGTCTGCCCACGCGAAACGCAGCCCCACCGGTGCCGGAATGGAAGCCGCGTACACAGATACAGTGTTCGGGCCGGTGATCTCGGCGCTGGCCCACGCCCACGTGCCGTCTTCCGACTGCAACGCGAAGCCCTCGACCGCATCGCCGCTTGACATCAACGCCTCACCGACGTGGTCGAAGGTGACGGTGACGCGGCTCTCGTTCAGTTCATAGCCGGCGTACGTCGGGCCAGAGCGCGGCACGTCTTCTCGGCCGTACGCGACGTTCAAAGCCGTCTGCGCGAGGCGGATCCCCACGTCTTTCTTGTTACGCGGATGTATGTCCCGGGCATCGCCTAGGTCGGTCAGGATGGCCTGCCCAGTGGCCGGCAGTTCCAAGGCCGCCGTTTGGCTCGCTCGGTGCGTGGCCCACGGGCTCTCGGCCGGCGGCTCGGTGTCCTCTTCGTGGTAGGCGGCCAGTTGCGCCCAGAAGAACGGCAGCTCTGGCGACGCCCAATCGCTCCGCCAGTTTTGGATCAGGCCGGCGAACAGGTCCTCGTAGGCTTTGGCATCGTCTACCGTCCCGGCGTTCGATTCCCCCTGGTACCAGATCACACCGCGCACTGGGAACGGCTGAAGCGGCGCGATCATCGCGTTGTAGAGCAGCGTCGGGATCTGGTTTTTGTCGAAGCTGAAGTCAGCATCGACGCGGGCCACCTTGAACCGCCACGGACCGTCGAGCAAAAGGCTGCCACTCGGCGACTGGAACGAGAGCGGATTCCCGGTCGCATTGATCCCGCCGCCGCCGCCAAAGTCTTCGACACGGATAGCGAGCACGTTCCGGCCTGGGCGAAGCGCACTCGGCCGCACCCGGTAGCGGCGCTCCCTGTTGTACGCCATGTCCGTGCTGCCAATCGAGACGCCGTTGATCCAGGCCTGGTCACTGTCGTCGATCATGCCCAAGATCACGAAGGCCGGCAGGTCAGCCTGTTCCTCAGTCAATTCGAACGTCGTTCGGTACCACGCCACGCCATCGAGATCGGGATAGCCGGCCGACTCCCAGTTGGCCCCGAGTTCGATCGTGCCCCAACTGCTGTCGTCGTACGCTGGATCAGCCCAGAGAGCCGCTCCATCGACGAGGCCGGCATCTTCGGCCGGCAACTCACCCAGCAGGTCGCGAAGACCAGCCAACCGGGCGTTCACCCGTGCCTTTTCGGCTGCCTCTGCTTCCTCGGGCGTAGTCCCTAGAGCCGCTGCACTCATCCACGGCTCGATTCGGCTTCCCCCCCAAGTCGAGTTGACGATTCCGATGGCGACGTCGTCCTCCAACATCGCCCGGAGGTGCTGCGCAAAGGCGTAGCCCACGCCGGAAAACTGCCCGACCGTTTCTGGGCTGGCCGCATCCCAGGCCCCACCGGCTAGGGTATCCGCCGGCGTATACGCCCACGAGCGTGGGACCTTGAAATGCCGGATCATCGGGTCGTTGG
>JBCDHV010000162.1:0-8014 GCA_038749615.1 Bacteroidota bacterium | reverse complement strand
TGCGGCTGCCACAGGGGAGCCCGTGTTGCCACTCTACATCGCCGAGCCCTCGGTTCAGCACGCCGAAGACTTCAGCAGCCGGCACTGGCGGTTCATCCGCGGTTGCCTCGTGCCCCTACGCGCAAACCTGGCGCATCTTGGGCAGCCGCTCATTGTCCGAGTGGGGGAAGCGGTCGAGGTCCTAGAATCGCTGCGTCAGGTCTTCGGCCCGCTCGTACTTCGTGCGCATGAGGAAACGGGTGTACGGATCACCTATGACCGCGACTTGGCCGTCGCCGCGTGGGCCAAGCAGCACGGCATCCCGTTTCACGAGTCGCCTCAACACGGCGTCATCCGTGGCCTGAAAGACCGCGACCGTTGGGCCGGCAATTGGGAGCGGCAGATGCGCGCACCGTTGGTGCAGCCTCCGAAGACCCTTGTCCCGGTGCCGGGTATCGATCCTGGCCCAATTCCAACAGCGGACGAGTTGCGCCTTGCACCCATGACTGGGGGCGTTCAAGCTGCCGGCGAGGCCGAAGCTCGAGAGACGCTGCGGTCGTTTCTGTACGAACGCGGGCAGCCATACCAGCGGGCGATGTCGAGCCCGGTAACCGCTTTCGAGCATTGCTCGAGGTTGAGCCCTCACATCGCATGGGGCTCCATCAGCATCCGGACGATCTTGCACGCCACCCTGGCACGCCGAGACGAGCTCAGAGCCAGTACCAAACCGGGCACGGCCGAGTGGATCCGGTCGCTCCGGTCATTTGAGTCGAGGCTCCACTGGCATTGTCACTTCATCCAGAAGCTCGAAAGCGAGCCGGACATCGAATTTCGCAGCTTTGTGCCGGCCTACGATGCTCTCCGGGAGGACGCGTTCGACCCGAAACGGTACGAGGCATGGATGGCGGGGCAGACGGGATATCCGATGGTCGATGCCTGCATGCGTGCGCTGGTGGCTACGGGATACCTGAACTTCCGGATGCGGGCGATGATCGTATCGTTTGCCTGCTACAATCTCTGGTTGGACTGGCGGCGGCTCCACGGCTTCATCGCGCGGCAGTGGACAGACTACGAACCCGGCATTCACCTGAGCCAGCTCCAGATGCAAAGCGGCACGTCTGGCATCAACGCGATCCGGATTTACAATCCGGTCAAGCAAAGCCGCGAGCAGGACCCTGACGGCGAGTTCATCCGAGAATGGCTTCCGGAGTTGCGTAGCGTCCCGGCCGAATACATCCACGAGCCTTGGACCATGCCGGCCGCTGTGGCTGAAGAGGCTGCCTGTCTGATCGGGCAAGATTATCCGTGGCCTATCGTAGACCTGCAGGCCTCGGCAAAAGCAGCCCGAGAGCGGATCTACGCCCTCCGCCGGCAACCTGAAGTCCAAGCCCAGGCCGAGCGCGTGGTCCAACGCCACGGAAGCCGAAAGCGCCGGAAGCGGAAGGCTCCGGCGAAGACGGATGCCCGTCAGGGGACGCTAGGGTTCTGAGGAGGATTTCCGGACCATGCGGAGCAGCCATTCAGCGGTCATCTCCCGCCGGCGGGCAAACATGGCGTCCAGTGACTCACCGTTCATTTCGGTGAGCATCGTCACACCGGGCCGTGCAGCGTAAGGGTACAGAATGAGCGACAGGGCTGTCAGGAAGAAATCGGCCGCAGTGATGGGATGGTAGCGGCCGGCTGCAATTTCTTTGTCGAGGCTACCCTGGATGGCGTCGAGCGGGGGCGGTCCGGAGCTTTCCAGGAGGGCCTTGATGCGTCCGGGCTGTTGCTGGAGTTCGGAGATGACGTAGCCCGGCATGTACGGGTTGGCGTCCATCGTGTCGAACTCGCTCGCGACGAAGGCGCGGACTTTGTCCTCGAAAGGCTGGTCGCTCTCGAAGATTTGCTGGACGGCGGGAAACAGATTCCGGACGACGCGGAGAAAGACTGCGTCTGCCAGGCGCTGTTTGTTCTGGAAGTAGTAGTGCAGCAGTGCCTTGTTGACGCCGGCTTCGTTCGCGATCTCTTGCATCCGAGCGCCCGACGTTCCTTCGCGAAGAAACACCCGGTGTGCCGCATCGAGAATGCGAGATTCGGTATCGACCTCCTTCTTCGGAGCAGCCATGAGCGTACCAGTGCAGCGAGCCCGTCTAGTGGAGCGAGCCGTCTAATGAAGCGAGCCGTCTAATGAAGCGACACTGTACGGATAAACCGTTGCGCGGAGAAGAACGACCCGAGCAGTCCTAGGGCAACGCCCACAATGACGAGTGCCGCCAGCGTGTACAGGACGGACCCACCCGGCCAAAACTCCTCAAACAAATGCCCGACTTGAGGTTCCAGCAGCCGAAACGCTCCCCAGACCACGCCGCCGGCGATAAGCCCGCCGATCAGGCCTTGCACCGAGCCCTCAATGACGAAGGGCCGGCGGATGAACCGGTCCGTTGCGCCCACGAGCTTCATCGTACGAATGAGCAGCCGGCGGGCGTAAATCGTGAGCCGGATCGTGTTGCCGACGAGGAAGAGGACCGTCAGCACCACCAAGACACCGATCACTCCAGAGATCAAGAGGAAAACCCTCAGATTCCGCTGGACGGCGTCGAGCAGGTTTTGGTTGAACACCACGTCGGTCACGCCTTCCAGGCTGGACAGCTCAGGGATCAATTGGGCAAGGCTGTCTACGACGGCATATTCAGGCCGCACTCGCACCTTGAACGAGGCCGGCAGAAAGGCCTCAGACTCGAAGAAATCCCCACCCTCGCCAAACTCCTCGCGAAAGATTTCGACGGCTTGTTGCTCAGAAATGAACTCCACCGTCGCAATCTCTTCGCGGTTCAACAGGTTGCGCTCGATCTGAGGTACCAGGGCGTCCGAATCGTCGGTGAGGAAGACCTCAAACTCACCAGCCTCCTGCTGTAACCAAGTGGCGACACGGTCCGCGTGATACCCAACGAGGGCAAAGACGCCCAGCAGACTCAGGGCAACGACGATGGCACTGGTCGATGCGAAGGCGGCGAACCGTGCACGGCTAAAGCCGGCGAGCCCTTCACGAATGCTGTAGGCGAATGACACCAGGAGGCAAGATTAGGAGGAGAGGAGGTGCAGTACCGCTAGATCGTCTCTGAGCTACGGAAAATCAAACAGGGAAATCAAACGAAGTCGCCCACGGGATAAGACCCCAACACGCGAAACACGCCCGCAATCTCAGCGAGGTGCCCGAGCGCGCGGTCGACGTTCGGTTCGCCTACGCCGCCGGCAATGTCGAGGTAGAAGACGTACTCGAACGGACTCTGGGGCTGCGGCCGGCTTTCGATTTTGAGCAAGTCGATGTCGCGCAGGGCGAAGACGGCGAGGGCCTTGAAGAGCAGGCCGGGGACGTTCTCCTTGCCCGAGAAGACGAGCGAGGTCTTCATGGCACCCGTCGTCCGAGGCGGTTGCATGCCTCCAGGCCCGAGGATGAGGAAGCGGGTGAAGTTGTCGGCATGCGTTTCGATACCGGCGTCGAGGGATTCGAGGCCGTACACGCTCGCCGCGGCGGCGCTGGCAATGGCGGCCTCGGTGTTCAGCTCGTGTTCGGCGATGTAGCGCGCTGCGCCGGCGGTGTCGTAATCGGCGACGGTTTCAACATGGGGAAGGTGTTGTTTCAGGTATTTCCGGCATTGCCCAAGGGCTTGGGGGTGGCTCCGGACGCGTTGGAGGTCGTTCAAGGCGACCCCTGGAAGCGCCAGCAGATGATGCGTGATCCGGAGTTTCAGCTCGCCAAGGATCGTCAGTTCGTACTCGCCGAGCAGGTCATAATTCGGATGGACGCTGCCATGTAGAGAGTTTTCAATCGGTACGGTGGCGAGGTCGGCACGGCCGCGAATGACCGCATCGAAGACCGACTCGAAAGAGGGGAGAGGGACGGCTTCGGCCTTGGGATCGTAGGCGTGGATGGCTTGCTCGCTGTACGCGCCGGCAACGCCTTGGAACGCTATTCGGGCCATGAAACTAGGTAGATCGGGGGATGGGTGGGAACGGGAAGTTGGATGGCTGAGCCGGAATGCCCGGTTCAGGAATGCCCAGTTTACATCGACTCAGGGGCTGACAGGCCGAGCACCCTGAGACCATTTTGCAAGACGATCTGCGTGGCCCGGGTCAGCGCGAGCCGGCGGCCAGCAGTCTCGGCGTCTTCGCCGACGATGTGGCATTGCCCATAGAACTGGCTGAACTGCGAGGCGACGTCCCGCAGGTACATCGCCACGCCGTGTGGCTCCCGCGTCGTGGCGGCCCGTTTGATGGCCTCGGGGAATTGGAGGAGCACCTTCATCAGATCGACTTCGGCGGGATGCGTGAGACCTGTGAGGTCAGGGTCGCTCACTAGCGGCTGATCGACTTCCTCGATTTTGCGCAAGATCGAGCAAATCCGCGCGTGCGCGTACTGGAGATAAAACACTGGGTTTTTCTCGCTGGCCTCTTTGGCTAGATCGAGATCAAATTCCAGGTGGGTGCTGGGCGCGCGCATCAGGAAAAAATACCGCGTGACATCGGCACCGACTTCGTCGATCAGTTCATCGAGCGTGACGAAGTTGGCTTTCCGAGTGCTCATCTTGACGATTTCGCCGCCTCGGATCAGCGTGACGAACTGGTAAATGATGACATCGACCATCGAGGCGTCGTGCCCGAGTGCTTCGATGCCATTCATGACATCTGGATACGTGGCGATGTGGTCGGCCCCGAACACGTCGATCAGCAGGTCGAAGCCGCGGTCGATTTTGTTGACGTGGTAGGCAATGTCCGGCAAGCGATACGTGGGTTCACCGCTCGATTTGACGAGCACGGTGTCTTTGTCCTTGCCGTAAGCGGTCGTCTTGAACCAGACGGCCCCGTCGTGATCGTACGCAAGATCCTTTTCGCGTAGCTGCTCAACGACGTTCCATACGCTCTCGTCTTCATAGAGCGTACGCTCGTTGAAGTAGGTATCCTGCTGGATCCCCAGGCGTGCGAGCGTCGCCTCGATGTCGGCAAAAATCGATTGTTTGGCGGCCTCGATGAACGTCTCGTCTTCCTGTTCGAGCGTTGCATCGCCATGCGCATCCACAACAGTCTGCGCAATGTCGATGATGTAGGTCCCCACGTATCCATCCTCTGGAAACGTCTCTGGGACGACGTGCTCCACCTCGTCGAACGTGAGCACTTTCGTCGGCATGGACAGATCGAGGAGGGCTTCGGCACGGGAGCGGACGGACTGGCCCAGGACGCGCATCTGCCGGCCGGCATCGTTGAAATAGTATTCCCGCGTCACCTCGTAGCCGGCGAGTTCGAGCAGGTTGGCCACCGTGTCACCCAAGACGGCATTGCGGCCGTGCCCTACGGTGAGCGGACCGGTTGGGTTGGCGCTCACGTATTCGACGTTGGCGCGTTGGCCTTGGCCGAGGTCAAGTTTCCCGAAGCCGGTGCCGGCATCCAAAATCGCCTGCACGCCCGAGGCGAGATAACGGTTGGAGAACCGAAAGTTCAGAAACCCAGGCCCCGCCACCTCGATAGCCGCAATTCGGTCCTCATCGATGGGGAGAGCGCGTAGCCCGTCGGCCAGCGTTTGCGCGATCTGGCGTGGATTCGCACGGAGTGGCTTGGCCAGCCGGAGAGCCGTGTTCGTAGCCAAGTCGCCATGCGCCGCTTGTGCCGGCCGCTGAAACTCGACCTCGAACCCGTCTGGCACGCCGTCGAGCGTGGCGAGGACGCGTGTGAGCGCATCAGCGAGGTAGGATTGCATTCTGGTGTTTAGTGGTTAGGATTTAGTGTGTAGCGTTGACTGGGTGTGCCGGCAAAGGGTCAGGTTCGTTTAGTCGGGTAGGGTGCAAAGCAGGTTGGCTGGTCAGGGCAGAACGGAGATCGATACAGCCATGAAACGCAGGATTGAGGATGACCTAGGTTGTCGTCTAGGGCTCACCCGTCCGGCCCCCTCCAAACACTAAGTACCAAACACTAAACACAAACAAACACTAGACCTCAGGCCCTGGCGCATCGTAGAACGGGTTACTCTCGGGCAGATCCAATCCAAGGTAAACTCGGCTGTAGGCCACGTAGTTTGCGGCATACTTGCGGATCGTAGCGACCTCCTCATCCGTGAGCGGGCGTACGACGCGGGCCGGCGATCCGAGCACGAGCGAGCGCGGAGGGATTTGCGTTCGGGCGGTGACGAGGGCGCGAGCACCGACGATGGTGTCGTGCCCAATGAGCGCGTCGTCCATGATGACGGCGCCCATGCCGACGAGCACATCGTCCTGGATCGTACAGCCGTGGATGATGGCACCGTGCCCGACCGTGACCCCACTGCCGATGCGCGTCGGGGCCGTGCGGTTCGTCACGTGAACGACGGCCCCGTCCTGGATGCTCGTCCGGCCCCCGATACGGATCCAGTTGACATCGCCCCGGATCGTTGCGTTGTACCAGACGCTCGATTCTGGCCCCAGGACGACATCCCCGATCAGGTCAGCGGATGGGGCGATGAAGTTAGACGCATCGAAGCGTGGCGTACGGCCCAGAAAGGCTCGGATCATGGCGCTACGGCCGCGGCGGCGGAGTTCTGAAGAAACGGGATGGATGATGCCTCAAGGTAGGCCGGCCGTACGGGCTCGACCCATGCAAAAGGGTGGAAGTTTACAAGATCTCGGACCAAAGCTGTGGCCAGGCGACCACAACGCGCTGAAGTCGCACATTCTTAGCGGTTTGCTTGTTGGGCGAACTGTGTCGGCATGCTACATTTGTCTGCATCCCACCTGCATTTGGTAAACTTCATGCGCCTCCTTCTCCTCACGCTACTCGCGGCAGGCTTGTGTATGGACGCTCCCGCTCAGGCGGTCGTTCACAACACGTGGCTCACTGGCTTCAGTCAACCCGTAGACCTTCAGGCCCCGCCGGACGGGACGGACCGCGTCTTCGTAGTAGAAAAGACCGGCGCGATTCGCGTGGTCACCAATGCGTCCTCTTCGCCTACGGCCCTCGCAACTCCATTCTGGTCCGTCACGGATCCTGACTTCGTGGCAACCGGCGAGCGCGGCTTGCTTGGCATCGCGTTCCATCCAGACTACGCGACGAACCGCCGGCTCTTCGCCTTCTACACCACTGATCTCCCGGAGGCCCCCGGCACGCCTGGATTCATCGACAGTACGCTGACCCGCGTTGTGGAATTGAAAGCGTCCATGACCGACCCGAACGTGTCTGACGGAGCGACCGAGATCAGGGTGATCGGAGTCGATCATCCCTATGCCAACCACAACGCCGGCCAAATCCAATTCGGGCCAGACGGGCATCTGTACGTAAGCATGGGCGACGGCGGAAGTGGAGGAGACCCGCTCAACAGTGGGCAGGATACGGCTACGCTCCTGGGAGCTCTCCTTCGCCTGGATGTGGATGGCGGCGGCGGTTCACCGGACACCTGTCTCTACGAGGGCGGGGCCTACACGGTCCCAGCCTCGAATGCGTTCGTCGATGGCCCTGGAGGCACGTGCGACGAGCTGTACGCCGTAGGACTGCGAAACCCGTGGCGGTTCAGTTTCGGGCCGGACGGAAAGCTATGGGTGGGCGACGTAGGCCAAAACCAACGGGAGGAGATTAGCATTGTACCCCCCGGAGGAAACATGGGGTGGCGCATCTGGGAAGGATTCCGGTGCTACAGCGGCCCTTGCATTGAAGACGGATACGTGTTTCCGGTTCTGGACTACCCCCACGACAACGACATCGGCGGAAATTCAGTGTCGGGCGGCATCGTTCACACCGGTACTGATGCGTGTGGCGCGCTCAACGGCCGGTACGTGTATGCCGATTTCGTGAGTGGCAATGCATGGTCGCTTGCCCTGGAAGCTGACACGCTGTTTTCCAACACGGAGATCTTCAGCAACATCTTGACTCAGCCGGCAGGATTCAGCCGCGACAACCGCGAGCAAACGTACGTCGTCCGGCTCTACGGAGAAATCGGAACCTTCACGTGCTCAACACTTCCAGGTGTATCGGTTAAAGTACTGCTCGAAGGAGCCTATGACGCAGGGTCGAGTGCGATGCGAACCGATCTGGC
>JBCDHV010000161.1:0-8021 GCA_038749615.1 Bacteroidota bacterium | reverse complement strand
CCTGTGCCGCACCAGAGCTTTTGAATAGAGTCTCGACCATGTCGATGGCTCCCTGGTGGTGCTGAATCATTCCTTCGAGGAAGAGCCGGTCGAACTCGATCCCGCGGGCATTCGCCAGGGTCTCCATCTGCTCCGCGGTGAGCATGCCCGGCATCGTGTGCATCCCGCCCGACATGTGGTGCCCGTGGTGCATGCCGCCTATGTCTCCCATGGCCATCTCGATGGGTTGGTCCCGTTCGGCGAGCCACGCTTCCATCAGCTTGATTTCGTCGCGCTGGGAGATCTCCATGCGCAGCGCCATCTGCCGGACAGCGTCGGTTGTGGCGTGCTTGCGGACGAGCGCCGTCATTTCGAGCGCCTGCGCATGATGCGGGATCATGCCCTGCATGAAACGAACGTCGGCCTCCGTGTACGCCGCGCCTGACAGATCATCGAGTTTCTCTGGGGAGAACGCCCGACTGTTTTCCCCAGGGGCGCCCGGTTGGACAATCCGAGGGCCGTCGGCCGGCATGGAGGCCTCGTTCGAGCTGCTGCAGGCTGCCAGGGCGCTCATGGAAAGAAGCAGCAAGGCGGGCTTTATGGTCCGTGTCAACGTAGTTCGTCGTCTGGCACGCACACAGGCTTTGGTCGGAGCCCATGCCGTGATGGTGGGAAGGTCTACAAACACGAATCGAATATACCCACCCGCCCGCATCCGCGCCCGCGTTTGCGCGAAAGCGCTTTGAGGCCTCGAAGTTGAAATTGCCGTACACCACTTCGTACGCCAACCTCCCATCAGCAGCCGGCGCCATCACAGGGCCAAGCGATTACCGGTCTCGTTGGCGTTGCATTTCCCGCTGGCGCATGGGCATCGTATCGATGAGGGCATAGAGCGCAGCGAGATCGGCTTGCCCGCGCTGGCGGGCTTTCTCGGTGCCGTCTTTGCCGAGTAGAATGGTGACGAACGAGTCCATCGCCACATTGAACCGGTCGCGCAACCGGCGGGCGTCTGCCGGCTGGAGCGGTTCTTTGCCGGCATAGGCAAGATCCCCATCGAGCACTTGGATGAGCACGAGATCGCGCTCCGCGAAGCCGCCGTGGTCTTGTTCGAGTTGAACTTGGAGATCACCGTACGCGGCATGGAGCGTGTCCGGAGCGAACACGATCAGCACACGGTTTTTCCATTCATAGTCGTCCAGCGTCCACGGCCTAGCGGGGCCGTCGGATTGGGCCAAAAGCGTCGAAGCCATACTTACAGGGGCGATGAGCAGTGCGAGACGTGCGAGGTGAGAAAGGCGGAAACCCAAGAATGAAAAGGCCCTTGGCCTAGGGTATTCCCGCAGCCCTGTATCAAGCATCGAGCAGTGCGATTTATGTGTCGATCTGTTATCTGGTAACGGCTTGCTCTTCGTCTTGGTCCGCCGGCCCTCCGAAATCCAGCGGACGCGGGGTAATCCGAGTGACCAGCCGCTCCGGCGGAATGTCTGCCGGCGCGATGCGGTCGCTCACCGTCGTATGATACACGGTTTGGCCACGCTCCATGATGGTGATGAGCGTCTTTTCACCCTGCAACGACAACAACGCCCGGCCCATGAGCGAGGCCAGTTGGTCCATGTAGTCCGCCGGCTTTCCCGAAAATCGACGTTCAGCGTCGGCGGCAAATTCTTGGTCGAGCTGTTCCCGTGCGTATCCCGGCAGCTCAGGATTCCAGACGGGCTTCCACGCCTCCGGAATGCCGGCGAACACGTAGCGCTCGTAGGAGACATCGAACGTCGTCCCGTATTCGTGCGCGCTCTTCGTCCGAGACGCATTGGCGTTCACCCGCCGTAGCGCCGCCTGGTCTTCCCCCGAACGCAATACCGACGTGATCACATACCGATACGCCGGCAGCCCAGCCGCATGAAGCAAGCGCTGAAACCGAGCGCCGATGCTGTCGGCCGCGACGGCCGCATCGGGCGTGACGTACGGGACCGAGTACGTAGCCGGCGCAAGGGCGTAGTACGGGCTCTCGTGCCGGCCAGCGAGCCGAATCAGCCCCTGGGCTTCCGCCTGCGCGGCCAGCGTCGCCTTTTCCTGAATCGGGTCGGTGCCCAGCCGCTCGGCAAACGCGAGGTGCTGCCGGTTGCGGTTGACCCGAAGCTGGCGGCGCTCCTGAGCCGTCCACAACCCGACCTGGTCGAAGTTCTGTTCCAGGCTATCGAGCACGACGGCAAACCGCTCCCGCTCCACGTCGATGGCCTTCTGGATCTGCTGGTACCGGTACACGCCAACGGCCACCAGGGCCACGCCGGCGATCAGCAACACGATGCCGAGCCCGCCCGGCACGGCAGGTCTAGGTAACCCTGGATGAGGCGTTCGCATGTTAGAGGTGGTGTTTAGTGTTTAGTTTTTAGATGGTACCTGGAAGCAGCAAGCAAGGAAAACATGTCAGGCGAACGGCATGGTTGAGCTCTAAATGAGTGGACCTCACGGTGTGGCTTTGCTGTCTCGGACCGAAGAACGAACGTAGCTTCACTTCAACCGGCAAGACAAATCTGCCACCCGCCGCTAGACCCCGTCAGCGCTAAACACTGAACACTAAAAACGAAACACTACCATGCAACACCGAAAGTGGTCCTCCGTCCCGCTCGAAACCGTCACCGATGCCATTAGCCGGCGGGTGGTCACGGGAAAGGAAATGATGATCGCACATGTTTTGCTCGACAAGGGAGCCATCGTTCCGAAACACCGTCACGTCAACGAGCAGATCACCTACATCCTCTCGGGCGCGCTCAAGTTCTTTCTGGGCGAGAACCTGGAGGAGGAAGTCGTGGTGCGAGCCGGCGAAGTGCTCGTGATTCCTTCGAACGTGCCGCATGAAGCGCATGCCCTCGAAGACACCTTGGACGTGGACATCTTCGCGCCGCCCCGCCAGGACTGGCTCGATGGCTCGGATGCCTATTTCCAGCAGCCGGCTCAGAAATAGCCGATGCGAGCCGTGGGTCTGAGGCTGCAAACGGCGGCTTGCAACGGATACAGGCGAGCTCGCGACACGCGGCTTGAACCCGGGAGGCAGGCGGGCCTTGTTTAGGCTCTCGTTGAATCTGCCCACGGTCTATCTCACAGCCTACGTGCTGCGCTGTGTGCCGAACCCTCTCCTCCATGTACTCGACTCGCGCTGGTGTCCTTGCCCTGATCTTTGCCCTGACGGTGGGCTGCGATGCCCAAACGCCGGCCCCGGTCACCGAGGCCGACTACGCCTTCGTCAACGTTTCCGTCCTCCCGATGGACAGCGAGCGCGTCGTGGAAGCACAGACCGTCCTCGTCGCCGGCGACCGAATCGTAGCGGTAGGTTCAGCGGCCGAACTGGACGTGCCGGCAGACGCCGAGGTGATCGACGGCGAAGGCCGGTTCTTGATGCCAGGGCTTGCGGAGATGCATGGGCACGTGCCGGCACCCAATCAGGGCTACGTCGAGGAAACGCTGTTCTTGTACCTATCGAACGGCATCACGACCGTCAGAGGCATGCTCGGCTGGCCTGGCCAACTCGAGCTACGCGCGCAGGCGCTCTCCGGCGATCTCCTCTCCCCCACCCTTTACCTCGCCGGCCCGAGCTTCAACGGGCAATCCGTCTTCAACCCGGCACAAGCGGCGCAGCGCGTCCGGGAGCAAGTGGCCGAAGGCTGGGATCTGCTCAAGGTCCACCCAGGTCTCACCCGCGCGGAATACGACTCGATGGCCGCCGCCGCGAACGAGCTCGGCATCCGGTTTGGCGGCCACGTGCCGGCCGACGTCGGCATCCTGCGCGCGCTCGAAGCCGGCCAGGAGACGTTCGATCACCTCGATGGCTACCTGCAACTCGCCGGGGGCAACCAGCGCCTCGTCCCGGACGACGAACTCCACGCCCTCGCCGAGCAGACCAAGGCCGCGGGCGCATGGGTTGTCCCCACGATGCGGCTCTGGGACACGGTCCTCGGTGCAGCGGATCTTGACCAGATGCGCGCCTACGAAGAATTGCAGTACATGCCCGAGGAGACCGTCAATGGCTGGATCGGTTGGTACGAGAACAAGATTGCCCAGACCGGTACGCAGAACCCTGCGGCCCAACTTGAAGCCCAGAACCGCATCCGCCTCCTCAACGCGTTCGATGAGGCCGGTGTTGACATCCTGATGGGCACGGACGCACCACAGCTCTTCAGCGTCCCAGGCTTCTCCCTCCACCGAGAAATTCAAGCCATGCGCGAGGCCGGCATGAGCCCGTATGCCGTCCTGAAATCCGGCACCTCCAACGTGGGCCGCTACTTCTCGAACGAAGACACCTTCGGGCTTGTCGCCGAGAATCACCGCGCCGATTTGCTCCTCCTCGACGCCAACCCCCTGGCGGACGTCGCCAACTTGCAACGCCAAGCCGGCGTCATGGTCCGTGGCCGCTGGCTGCCTCAGGCGGAAATCGAGCGCCGGCTGGAGGGAATGACTCGTTCGGGATGAGCGGATGCGGCCGCATGGCGGGGTGCGTTGGGGGCGCTCGGGGGCGAAGACCCGTTCGGGAGAAGCAACTGGAGTGCGCTTCCGCTTTGGAAGGTCAGTGGCCCTCAGGGTGAAGACCCACTCGCGCAGGGCTTTTATGATCGCTTCGCGTGGTGCGCTGTGGCGCTCGGGGTGAGGACCCGTTCGGGAAGGGCAACTGGGGTACGCCTTCGCTTTGGGAGGTCAGTGGCCCTCAGGGTGAAGATGCACCGTCGAGATCAGCACTACGTCCAGGCAACTCTTCACCGCGAAGCGGTCTTTACCCTGAGCGCCTCAAAGGATTCACGCGGATGCGAGCGCCCAAACAACCCGCGAATGGGTCTTCACCCCGAGCGCCACCGGCCTCCCACGCGCATGCGGACGAAAAAGCCAAACGCGAGCGGGTCTCAAACAATGACCGACTTCCGGCTTGTTTTCCGTACTTACTACCGCATCTGCCAATGAATTCCGGCCTGCCATGCGGTTTCTCTTCCTCTTTTGCGGCTTCGTGCTGCTCTCCAACGCCTCTGCTCAGACCGTTACGCTCACCGGCTCTCAACAGGTCAGCGAACGGGCCGGCGGGCTTGTCGGGACGCTGAATCCGACGGACTTCGACATCTTCTCGTACGCCGAGGGGATCGATTTCGGGGCGTCGCTGGCGCTTGTGGGCGACATCGACGGAAACGGATTCCCTGATCTGCTCGGTGGCGGATCTGGGGCGAGTCATGGCGGCACCCGCAACGGAGCGGCGTACTTGCTCTACATGGGGGCCGGCGGCGTGCCCATCGGCGGGCAGGCCTTTGATGGCGTGGACGGCCTCACAAGCGCCCTCGACCTGCCCCTCGGCGGGCTGCCCCTCGCAGCGTTTGACTTCTTCGGGAGCGCCACGGCCAACATCGGCGACCTCGACAACGATGGCTTCCCGGAATTCGCTTTCGGCGTGCGGGGCGAGGGCAATGGCGGCGGGATCTACATCGGCTTCACGAAGGCGAACGGCACGCTGCGCACCACGCAACTCATCGCCGAAGGAGCCGGCGGTTTCGTTGGCACACTCGCCAACGTCGACCAGTTCGGGAGCAGCATTGCGCGGCTTGGCGACATCGATGCGGACGGCATCGAGGACCTCGCGGTGGGCGCGCCAGGCGATGACGCCAACGGCAGCAATGCCGGCGCGGTCTACGTCCTCCGGCTCAATGCAAACGGCACGGTCAAGGCACAGACCAAGCTGCTCGGCCCCTATGCCGGCGCGGCGTACGGGAGTGGCCTCGATGCCACGTTTCTCGATGGCGACGGCATCTTCGACCTCATCGTCGGGGCCACGGGCCTGTTCGGGCTCGCCCAGCAAGACGGCGGACTGATCGTCGAGTATCTGAACGCGAACGGTACGTCCAAGGACACGCACGTCGTCTCTCAGGATGGGCTTGGGGCCGATGGCGACGAGATCGGGTCGTCTGTGGCCGTGATCGACGATCTCGACGGAAACGGCGTGCCCGAATGGCTCGTCGGAGCGCGGGGCTACGAGGCGAACGGCGGATTCCGCAAGGGGGCAGCCTTCGTGCTGTTCATGGCCTCTAACGAAACCGTAAGCGATATCGAGATCATCACCGAGGGCGAGGGCGGCTTCGCCGGCACGCTCGACGCGCAGGCGCAGCTTGGGTATTCCGTCGCGGACGCCGGCTTCGATTACGACGACGACGGCCGGCGCGACATCGTCGTCGGGGCCTACGCGGCGCGGGATGGCGGATTGCGGCGCGGGGCGCTCTACCTGCTCGCGCTCGACGAAAACGGCCAGGTCGTCGATCAAATGCCGATCCACGCCGAAGCCAACAGCCCGGTCACTTTGCAGAACGACTATGCCTTTGCTGAGGCCCTTGCCTCCCTGGGCGACCTCGACGGAGACACGATCACGGATCTGGCCGTTGGTGTGCCGGGGCACGACTACGAGCATGAGAATGCCGGCAGCGTCTGGGTCCTGCGGCTCAATGCCGACGGGACAGTCAAGGCCGATCAGCAGTACCGCAGCGAGATCCACGAGGTCAACACCACGAACGGCTTTCCCGCCGCCCCGCCCATCGAAGCCGGCGACCAGTTCGGGGCCTCGCTCACGTCGCTGGGCGAGTTTTTACCAGGCTTCCACGCCATCGTCGCCGGCACACCGGGTGCCGATGGAGCCGGGACCGACCGAGGTGGCTTCCGGGTGCTGCACCGCGCGCCGGCCGGCTTTATCAACCAGGTCTGGACCTACGATACGAACACGCACGGCGGTGTCGGCCAACCGTTCGCCGGTGTGGGCAACAACGACGAGCTCGGCTCTGCCGTCGCCGCACTCGGCGATATCGACAACGACGGCATCGAAGATCTCGCCGTAAGTGCCCCGCTTCATGACCTTGGAGGCTCCAACCGAGGCGGCGTATGGGTCCTCCGGTTGAACGCTGACGGCAGCATCAAGGCCTGGACGTTCCTGGGCCACAACGCCGGCGGATTCGGCACACTCGATGACGATGACCGCTTCGGCAGCGCGCTCGCTGGCGTCGCGGACGTGAACAGCGACGGCGTGGAGGACTTGGTGGTCGGGGCGGCCGGCGATGACGATGGTGGACCGCAACGAGGGGCCGTGTACGTGTTATTCTTGACGCAGACAGGCACGGTCAGCGGCTTCCAGAAGATCAGCCAGACCTCGGGAGGCTTCGGGCTGCCCTTGAACAACCTCGGTGGATTCGGATCGGCGATCGAGTCCATTGGCGATCAGGACGGAAACGGCGTCCCAGATCTCGCTATCGGAGCCTCGGCTGCTCCGGGCTCGGGACGGGCGTTCGTCGCGTTTCTCGACGCAGCCGGCACTAGCCTCAACGCCTTTGAAATTCCCGAAGCAGCGCTCGCTTTGGGCGACCGGTTCGGTGCCGGCTTGGCCTTTCTCGGCGCGGGGGGGGCCGTCGGTGTTGTCGAGCTTGCGGTGGGTGCGCCGCCGCACGACGAGGGCGGACGCAACCGGGGCGCGTTCTGGACCTACTCGCTCGACATCAATCCGCCTTTGGCGGCCAGTGTCACGGCGTGGCTGTGGGGCGCAGACGCCGGCACTGGATCTCTGATGCGCGCCGACCTTGCTGCTGCCGGACTCCTCCCGGCCGCTCAGCCCTACAACGCCACGCCCTGGAGCTATGCCGGCACCGAGTCTGTAGCCAGTCACTCAGCCCGTAGCGTCGACTGGGTGCTGGTTCGGCTCTACGCGGAGAATACCCCGGACGAGATCGCGGCCAGCGCAGCCGGCGTGCTTGACACCACCGGAAGCGTCCGGGACGCCGTCACCAACGAGGCGCTGCGCTTCAATGTGCCGCCAGGCCCGTATTACGTCAGCATCGAGCACCGAAACCACCAGCCTGTCCGCACCGCGCAGCCCATCCTGTTCGACACGTTCGCCGAGATTGATTTTACGCTCAGCGAGACGAGTGCCGGCGTCAATGCGACCTACGAGACGCCGTACGGCTTCTATGCGCTATGGCCCGGAAACAGCATCGGTAGCGCCACGCTCGATGCCCTCGATGCGCTCGACTGGCGCT